>NZ_JBGXYA010000046.1:0-31769 GCF_041814905.1 Glaesserella sp.
AGTACGTGTGTTAGGGAAGGGAAATAAAGAGCGGATTGTACCGATTGGCTCGAAAGCGTTAGCGGCGATACGTCATTGGTTGACGGTGCGTAAAACATTTAAACCGAAAGATTATGCGTTGTTTTTAAATCGGCAGGGCAAACGTCTTTCTCATCGTTCGATTCAACTGGTTATGCAAAAATGGGGAAAAAGACAAGCACTGGATACCCATGTGCATCCGCACAAATTACGCCATTCTTTTGCTACGCATATGTTAGAAGCCAGTGCTGATTTACGTGCCGTACAAGAGTTGCTGGGG
Organism: Glaesserella sp.; assembly: GCF_041814905.1. Classification (NCBI taxonomy): domain Bacteria; kingdom Pseudomonadati; phylum Pseudomonadota; class Gammaproteobacteria; order Pasteurellales; family Pasteurellaceae; genus Glaesserella; species Glaesserella sp. The sequence continues at coordinate 299 of NZ_JBGXYA010000046.1, forward strand.
CATAGCAGTTTATCCACCACGCAAATTTATACCCATTTGGATTTCCAACACTTAGCGAAAATTTATGATTCGGCTCACCCGCGGGCAAAACGAAAAAAAAGTGATGAATAATGCCATCACTTTTTTCCGTTTTCGGGTTATTGCGGCGGCATCACCGGTTTAGTCGCTTCTAAACAAGGATAGAGCGCGTTCATTTTATCCGACCACTCTTTTAATGTCGGTATTGCAGAGTAGCCGTCAGCACCGGTCACATTCGAGCGGAATAGTAAGAAATCGATCATACAAACTGTGTATAATGTACCGATGTTCAATTCCGTGCCGAAAGGTTTAATATCTTGCGCAATGACTTTTAAAGTGCGTTCATTACGCTCTAAAATTTGTTGATGGCGAGAAATCCACCATTCATTTTCCGGGCGGAACATTCGCTCAGGGAGTAAAGCACTCACGGTATTTTCCAAAACACCTTCTGCTAATGCGTAGAGCGCCATAACTTTCCAACGTCGTTCATCTTTAGTAAACAATGTGGGTTGCCCGCCTCGGGCATCCAGATATTCGGCAATCACGCTGCTGTTACACAACCAGTCACCATTATCCAATTGCAATGCAGGTACACGCCCAAGCGGATTGTTTTGGTTGTGGGGGGAGTCGGCAGAAAATGCACGGGTAACCAGCATTAGTTCAATTTGATCTTGTAAGTGGTGATAATGTGCGACTGCTCGTACTTTGCGCACGAAAGGGCTTGTTGTGGAATACCAAAGTTTCATTATTGCTTTCCTCTTTCAATATTCTCCCTAGTTTCGGTAAAAAGAGGGTAGGGAGAAATTTTGTAAAAAAAATGGGCGAACACTTGATTCGCCCTTTATTCTTACACAATTATCCTTGTGAGGAAATACGTTTCATGTCGGTCATATAACCACGTAATTCTTGACCGATATATTCGATCGGGTGGTTACGGATCGCATCGTTGACATCGCGTAAGGTGACGTTATCGATTTCAACGGTTGGTGTTGGTTCGCCCAAATCACCGCGTTGTAAGGTCGGGATGACTTTTTCACGCAAGATTGGGGTTGCCACGTTAGCGAACAGGTAGTTACCGTATTCCGCCGTATCTGAAATCACCACGTTCATTTCGTATAAACGTTTACGCGCAATGGTGTTGGCGATTAACGGTAATTCGTGGAGTGATTCATAGTAAGCGGACTCTTCGTAGATACCGCTGGCGACCATGGTGTCAAAGGCTAATTCGACACCGGCTTTGACCATCGCAACCATTAATACGCCGTTGTCGAAGTATTCTTGCTCGCTGATTTTGATACTGTCGCCGTTCGGTGCGTTTTCAAATGCCGTTTTACCGGTTTCTTCACGCCATTTTAATAAATTTGCGTCACCGTTTGCCCAGTCCGCCATCATCGTGGAAGAGAATTCACCGCTGATGATGTCGTCCATGTGTTTTTCAAATAAGAAGGCTAATTCTTCTTTGATTTGTTCGGAAAGTTCGAAAGCACGGAGTTTCGCCGAGTTGGATAGGCGATCCATCATTAAAGTGATTCCGCCTTGTTTTAAGGCTTCGGTGATGGTTTCCCAACCGTACTGGATTAATTTGCCGGCATAGGCAGGGTCTTTACCTTCCGCCACTAATTTTTCGTAACAAACAATGGAGCCGGCTTGTAACATACCGCACAGGATGGTTTGTTCGCCCATTAAGTCGGATTTTACTTCGGCAACGAAAGAAGATTCTAATACGCCCGCACGGTGACCGCCGGTTGCCGCCGCCCATGCTTTCGCAATCGCCAAGCCTTCGCCTTGCGGATCGTTTTCAGGGTGAACCGCGATTAATGTCGGCACACCGAAACCGCGTTTGTACTCTTCACGTACTTCGGTACCCGGGCATTTCGGCGCAACCATCACGACAGTGATGTCTTTACGAATTTGCTCACCGACTTCCACGATATTTAAACCGTGCGAATAACCTAATGCCGCGCCTTTTTTGATCAACGGCATGACATCCGCAACCACTTTAGAGTGTTGTTTGTCGGGGGTTAAGTTAATGACTAAATCCGCCGTCGGGATTAACTCTTCATAGGTGCCGACTTTAAAGCCGTTTTCCGTTGCACGGGTGAATGACGCACGTTTTTCCGCAATGGCTTCCGGACGTAAGGCGTAAGAGATATCCAAACCGGAGTCGCGCATATTTAAACCTTGGTTTAAACCTTGCGCGCCGCAGCCGACGATCACGACTTTTTTACCTTTTAAGTAGTTCGCTTCATCGGCGAATTCGTCGCGATCCATAAAACGGCAGCGACCTAATTGATCTAATTGTTGGCGCAAGTTTAACGTGTTGAAATAGTTAGCCATGGTAGAATCCTTTTGATTTGAGAAGTTTGTTGAACGGTTAATGTTGTGTTTACATACTGTATTTGTTGTACGGTGCGGATTATACCGCTTTTTATTGTTGCGTAAATTGATATTATTAGGATTAATCATTGCAAAATATGAAATGACAAGCGGTCGGATACGAGCGGTTTTTTGCAAATTTTTCGCAGAAACCGACCGCTTGCTTTGCCGATCCGAAATGAATCCGCTATAATCTTTACGTTTTTTCACCTTGACTCAAACAGAAGGAAACTCACATGGGCTTAGAAAACGTACCTGCCGGTAAAGCATTACCGGATGATATTTATGTTGTAATTGAAATTCCTGCCAACTCCGATCCGATCAAGTATGAAGTGGATAAAGAGAGCGGTGCGATTTTCGTGGATCGTTTTATGGCAACCGCCATGTTCTATCCGGCGAACTACGGTTATGTCAACCACACCCTTTCTTCTGACGGTGACCCGGTAGACGTCTTAGTGCCGACACCTTATCCGCTTCAGCCGGGTGCGGTGATCCGTTGCCGTCCGGTCGGCGTGTTAAAAATGACCGACGAAGCCGGCGGTGATGCGAAAGTGGTAGCGGTTCCGCACTCGAAATTAAGCAAAGAGTACGATCACATCCAAGATGTGGGTGATTTACCGGCACTATTAAAAGCGCAAATCCAACACTTCTTCGAAAGCTATAAAGCGTTAGAAGCGGGTAAATGGGTGAAAGTCGAAGGTTGGGGCGATGTGAATGAAGCCCGCAAAGAGATCTTAGAATCTTTCGAACGTGCGAAAAAATAATGTTTGTTTGAATATTTATATAATGCCGGAGTTTAATGCTTTGGCATTTTTTATATCAGGAGAATTGTGATGAAAAAATTTCTTTTAATTGTGGGTTTGGCTTTGGGATTGAGTGCCTGCGTGAATACTCAAGATATGAATGCCAAAGCGGAGAGTGCTTATTCACAAGTCAAAGCGGAAGCGGCTCAAAAAGGGTGGCTGGATACGACTTCTAAGACTGCTCGTCGTATTCATAAAGTTTTTAACACGATGAAACCTTACGCAGAACGTGAAAATACCACCGGTATTCCGTTCAATTGGGAGGTAATTGTATTGAGAAGCGATGATTTGAATGCTTGGGCAATGCCGGGCGGCAAAATGGGTTTTTCGAGCGGATTAATTGATAGATTAAGTCTTTCAGATGATGAAATCGCAACCGTAATGGGACATGAGATGGTACACGCGCTTAAAGAACACAGCAAAATCAGCACTAATCGCAGTATGGTGGTGGATACTTTATTCGGTGTAACCCAAGCGGTTTTAGGTGATATAAATGTTGGAGGATACAGTGCGTTAGGTTCGTTGAAAACATTTGGGGTGGATAATCCGTTTTCACGCAGTGATGAAAGTGAGGCTGACGAACTCGGGCTTTATTTGATGGCAAAATCCGGCTATAACCCGCAAGCAGCTTCTCAATTATGGACTAAAATGCAGAAAGCAACGGGTGGTTCGGGCGGATTCTTTACTACTCACCCGTCCGACGAAAACCGTCAGGAAAATATTCAAAAATGGATGCCGCAAGCGATGCAATATTATCAGGCAAGAAAGTAGTCAAAATTTGACATAAGTCTCTGTTTATTCTGAAATAATCCGTATAATCCTGATTGTGGTTTATTTAAAAATCGTATGATAATTATGCAATCTTTATTGAATTTCCTTCCTGATTTCTTACAGCACCCATTATTTTGGGTGCTAGTGTTATTAATCTTCTCCATCTGGCAATTCATCCAAGATAAATTAAGGATGGATATTGTTGCGTTATTAGTTATCGCTTTTTTCAGTTTAAGCGGGATTTTAACGGTTAATGAGGTTTTTGCCGGATTGAGTGATCCGAATGTCATTTTGATTGCATTATTATTTATTGTCGGTGAAAGCCTTGTTCGTACCGGAATTGCCTATCAAGTCAGTGAATGGTTGATGCGGGTTGCTGGTGCGAGTGAAGCCAGAGTGTTGGTGTTACTCATGTTGTCAATTGCCGGGTTAGGCTCTTTTATGAGTTCAACCGGTATTGTCGCAATCTTTATTCCGGTTGTACTTGCTATCTGTTCCGGAATGGGGATATCTCCGAAACGATTAATGATGCCCCTAAGTGTTGCCGGTTTAATCAGCGGTATGATGACCTTAATCGCTACTCCGCCGAACTTAGTTGCAAATTCCGAACTCGTGAAATCCGGTGCGGAAGGGCTCGGTTTTTTTAGTTTTACGCCGGTAGGTTTAGCGGTTTTAGCATTAGGTATCATCTATATGCTATTTGCCCGTAATTGGTTGGATAACGGGGAGGCGCCACCCGTTGAGAAAAGAAAAGCCTCTTCGATGTATCAATTTATTGAAGAATATCAGTTACACGGACGTGCTAAAATGGTGGTAGTGAGTGAGAACTCAACATTTATCGGTAAAACCATTAATGAACTTAACTTACGTAGTCAATATGGTCTAAATATTGTTGCAATACAAAGGGTTAAACGTTTGCGAAGTGTTTCAATCGCAGCTTATGGCAATGCGACTTTACGTGAGAAAGACGTGTTATTAATGGATATTAATATCCCGGAAGATCTTTTTTTAGCACATTGTGAAACATTCGGTCTAAAAAATATCGAGCTTAAAGGCGAATATTTTTCGGCAAAATCTGTAGGTGTGGCGGAAATCTCGATTATGCCGGAGGCGGAAAGTATCGGGAAAAGTATCAGTCAGTTGAAATTCCGTTCCAGTTACGGTTTAAGTGTGGTTGGGATCAAGCGTGACGGTCAAATTTTAGAGGAAGATATTATTCATACGCCGATCAAATTCGGTGATATTTTACTGGTAATGGGCGTATGGACGCAGATTCTCGAGATGGGTAAAGAGAACCGCGATTTTTTCTTACTGAATACCCCGGAAGAGAGTAAACATGCAGCGCCAGCGATCAGCCAAGCACCTCATGCAATTTTCTCCGTATTTACCATGGTTGTGTTGATGATTACCGGCATTGTGCCGAATGTCATTGCTGCATTAATTGCTTGTTTGATGTTAGGGAAATTCCGTTGCATCGATATGAAAAGTGCTTATAACTCGATTCACTGGCCAAGTATTGTGTTGATTGTCGGGATGATGCCGTTTTCTATTGCGTTACAAAAAACCGGCGGGATTGAAATTATCGTGAAGATGCTGCTTGAGATTATGCAGGGGTTGGATGTGCATTATGTGTTGATTGTACTCTTTATCTTTACTTCCATTATCAGCGCTTTTATTTCGAATACTGCAACAGCAATTTTAGTCATGCCAATCGCTTTAGCATTAGCACAACAGCTTAACTATTCCGGTGTACCTTTTGCGATGATTGTTGCGATTTCCTCTTCTGCTGCCTTTATTACACCGGTTTCTTCGCCGGTGAACACCATGGTGTTGGCTCCGGGAGGTTATAGTTTTATGGACTTTGTTAAAGTCGGCTTGCCGTTTACCATTTTGGTGATGTTATTATCGGTATTCTTAGTACCACTCTTATTTCCGTTGTGATCAAATAGATGCCCATTAAGACTATAACGGGCTTTCTACATCTAACATATCCAACATTTTCGTGACTGCTAGAATAAGGCTGGAACGCATTACCCGTTCAATTCGGAGCTGCTGCATTTGACGTTGCATAGAGTCTTTATTCTCAATCATTGATGTTAGTTTTGATAATTCAGACACTTGAAACAGATCAATATGATGTAATTTCTGTGAGAACTGCATCACAAACGGGCTGGCAAAAGAGTGTTCTTCCACCTCATCACTTAACCGAATTTTGATATCAAGAAAAGCATTAATGTCTTCATAGAGTTCAGCGGAAATGACCCCCAATCCTAATAATAATTTTAAGCGTACAGGCAATTCTGCCAGCGGACCTTGATGTTCAAATAAGGAATCTACCACTGACTTCAGTGCAAAATCTGTTTTACGAAAAACTCGCTGTATCAAACGTTCAACTTGTTCGGCAAGTTGGTTAGTCGATAAAGCGAGGAAACCTCGTAAAGAGGCAACCTCGTTGAGCTGTTCGATAAAATTATCTTGAGAAAGCATTAATTATGTAAGTTATACAAAGTAACGATTTTTGAAATGACATTATCATCGGTTAAACCGGTATAGTGTTTAATCGCTTCAGCCACTCCGTTATCTGCAATAAATTTCGCTAATTCGACCGCTTGCGGATCTTCGTCATTACGATATTTCAACGCCATTACGACGCCGTTGAGCAAATGTTTGTTATCTAATCCGTACTCTAAAGTCCCTAGTAGCGGCTTAATTAAACGGTCGTTAGGGCTTAATTTACGAATAGGCTCGCGTCCGACACGGTTCACATCATCATTTAAGTACGGATTTGCGAAACGTTTCAGAATTTTTTCGATATATGCAGCGTGGGCTTGCGGATCGAAATTATAACGCTTAATTAACACAGCGCCGCTTTCTTCCATGGTTGCTTTGACCGCTTCTCTAATGCTGTCGATGGCAATTGCTTTTTTGATCCATTTCACGCCGGCTTTCTTACCTAAATAGGCAGAAATCAGGTGACCTGTATTGAGCGTAAATAATTTACGTTCAACGAACGCCATTAAATTGTCAGTTAATTCCATACCGGCAATTTTCGGAATATCGCCTTTAAATTGGGCTTGATCAACAATCCATTCGCTGAACTCTTCAACGGTCACTTCAAGCGGATCATTCGGGTCAGGTTCTGCAGGAGGGACGATACGGTCTACGGCGGAATCGACAAAACCGACATACTGTTCGATTTGTTGTTGCTGTTCCGTCGTCAGGTTTTCAAAAATTTTCTGTTTAAAGAACGTCGTACCGCGAACCATATTTTCACATGCGATAATATTGAGCGGTTTGGTGTTGCCACTTTCAACTCGGGCAACTAAGGCTTTCGTAAAGAGTGGTGCAATAAAGCCAAGTACATTCGGACCAACAGCAGTAGTAATTAAATCCACACTTTTTACTTTGTCGATCACCGCTTGCTCGTCTTTTGAATTGATCGCATCAATATTGGATACGATTTCAGTACGGCTGGTATCGCCGACAATTTTTACGCCGTATTGTTTATTTTGATTAATTTGGTCGATTTGGGTTTGATTAATGTCGGCAAAAGTAACGTGAACGTTTGAATCCACTAATAATTTGCCGATAAAACCACGACCAATATTTCCTGCACCAAAATGTAATGCATTCATTTGCTTTTCCTCGATTTGTAAAAAATGTTAAAAATCTGACCGCTTGTAAACAACTCGGCACGGAATACTCCGTGCCGATTGTGTGACTAGGCTTTGGTTAAAAGTGCTAATACTTTTTGCGGATCATCCGTTTGAGTTAATGTTGCCATTGTCGCTTCATCATCCAAAGCATTGGTGATGGCGCTTACCACTTGAATATGTTCATTATTGTGCGCAGCGATACCGATAACCAGTTTTGCAATGCCGTCTTCTTCATCGGTAAAGCGTACGCCATCACGATATTGGCAGAACACGATACCGGTTTTGAGTACATTGTCTTTGGCTTCAATTGTACCATGAGGAACGGCAATACCTTCACCTAAGTAAGTTGAAATCTGTTTCTCACGTTCGAACATGGCAGGAATATAAGCTTCTCTGGCAAAGCCTAATTTCACGAGTTGTTCACCGGCAAATTGAATCGCCTCTTCTTTAGATTTTGCGGTTAAGTTTAAGAAAATTTGGTTTGTGCTTAAGGTTAAACCTTTACCTATCTCTGCCGCCGGAGCCGATGTAACAGGTGCTTTTCCTGCGCCTTGCTGTTTTGCAAGGTTTGCCACTAAATCATCATAGAATGCACCGTCTAAGAAGTTATTCAATGATAAATGTTGTGCGTGTGGCACTTGTTTTTGCGCACGGGCAGTTAAATCTTTATGAGTAACAACCAATTGTGAATCACTTGGTAAATCATTGATTGCCAAGTTCATGACTTCAATCGGTAAACCGGCAGCTTGTACTTTCTTACGCAGCATACTTGCACCCATGGCACTTGAACCCATACCGGCATCACAAGAAACATAGATTTTTGTGATTTTGCTGTCTGCGTTTACTGCCGGTTTGCTTGCTGCTTTCATGGATTGCATTTGAGATTGTGCATCTTCTAAAGAAGCCTCGCCTTTTTGCATTTTAAGCAATACGGAAGCGATAGAGAATGATACCGCACAAGATAAAACAACAGAAAGAATGACTGCGAAGTGTGCACCGCCCGGTGTCATCGCTAATACCGCAATGATAGAACCCGGAGACGCCGGAGAAACTAAACCGCCACCTAATAAGCTGTTGGTTAATACGCCGGTTGCACCGCCGGCAATCACAGCCAGAATTAAACGCGGATTCATTAATACATACGGGAAGTAAATTTCGTGAATACCACCGAAGAAGTGAATGATAGAAGCACTGCTTGCACTTTGTTTGGCGGAACCGCGACCAAAGAACATATAAGCTAAAAGAATACCTAAGCCCGGACCCGGGTTTGCTTCAATTAAGAAGAAAATGGATTTGCCCAACTCGGCAGATTGTTGAATACCGAGCGGTGAGAAAATACCGTGGTTGATCGCGTTATTTAAGAATAAAATTTTCGCAGGTTCAACAATGATTGATGTTAGCGGTAGTAAGTTTGCCGCAACTAACGCGTTTACTCCCGCTGCAAGTAAGTCGGAAAGTTGAGTCACCAATCCACCGATTACACCGAATGAAAGTAGTGCGAGTAACATACCGATAATACCGGCCGAGAAGTTATTGACTAACATCTCAAAACCGCTTTTCACTTTACCGTGAACCCAGTTATCGAAAGTTTTAATAGCCCAACCGCCTAAAGGTCCGACAATCATCGCGCCTAAGAACATTGGAATATCTGCACCGACAATGATCCCCATTGTTGTGATAGCACCGACTACCGCACCACGTTCGCCGCCGACTAAGCGACCGCCGCTATAACCGATTAATAACGGAAGTAAGTAAGTAATCATTGGACCGACGAGCTTGGCTAACGATTCATTTGGTAACCAACCTGTCGGAATAAATAATGCGGTGATAAAACCCCAGGCAATAAATGCTCCGATGTTAGGCATCACCATATTGGATAAGAAACGCCCAAAACCTTGGACTTTTACTTTTAAGTTTGAAGACATAATGACCTCACGATTGAGAGAAAATTAGAGGGAAGTAAATTGGTGTGCAAAATAGCACCATAAAAAGCGGTTACCAATGAGTTTTGGTGGAAAATGTGAAGTAGATCACGTTTATTCAGGTGTGTGTTTTTTAAAAATGTGAAATAGATCACATTTATTTTTTATGTTAATAAAATTTGTGATCTTTATCACATTTATGGGTATGGAAGAGAATTCGCCATTTGCAAAAAAACAACAAAAGTCCTCCGGCTGATTGATAAATGATGCCTATTTGAAAACAATAACAAGCGGTCAGTTCCGTGACAAAATTTGCAAATTTTTATCATGAACTGACCGCTTGTCTTGCTCTCTGATTTTCGCAAAGCCGTAACTTTGCAAAAATCGGCCTCTCTCCCGCAAGCGGGCAAGAATAATGACTATTCCACGGTTACCGCTTTCGCAAGGTTGCGTGGTTGATCCACGTCGGTACCTTTGATTAAGGCAATGTGGTAAGAGAGTAATTGTAACGGTACGGTGTAGAAGATCGGTGCGGTAACTTCATCGACTTTTGGTAATACGATGGTTTTGAAACCTTCTGCATCACTGAAGCCTGCATCGTGATCGGCGAACACATAGAGCTGACCGCCACGCGCACGTACTTCTTCAATATTTGATTTTACTTTTTCAAGTAAATCGTTCTCCGGCGCAACCACAATCACAGGCATGTCGCTGTCGATAAGTGCTAATGGACCGTGTTTTAACTCACCCGCTGCGTAAGCTTCTGCGTGAATGTAAGAGATCTCTTTTAATTTCAATGCGGATTCCATTGCAATCGGATAATATTCACCGCGACCTAAGAATAAGGTGTGGTGTTTTTCCGCAAAATCTTCAGATAATTTTTCAATCTCTTTATCAAAGACTAATGCGCTTTCAATTTGTGCCGGTAAGCGTTGAAGGGCGTGAACAATATGATGTTCTTGCTCTTCACTTACGGTACCTTTTAAACGACCAATCGCAACGTTAAGCAATAATAAACAGGTTAATTGGGTAGTAAATGCTTTGGTGGATGCCACGCCGATTTCAACACCTGCACGGGTCAGGAATGCAATATCCGATTCACGTACAAGAGAAGAACTTGCTACGTTACAGACGGTCATTACTGCCATAAAGCCTTTTTCTTTCGCCAAACGTAATGCGGCTAAAGTATCTGCCGTTTCACCTGATTGGGAAAGGGTGATCAATAAACTGTTCGGGCGGGTGACGAATTTTCGGTAGCGGTATTCGGATGCAATTTCGACATCACAGCTTACGCCGGCAATCGATTCAAACCAGTAACGCGCCACCATACCTGCGTTATATGAAGTGCCGCAGGCAACAATTTGTACGTGTTCGACTTTCTCAAGAATTTTGTCCGCACCGTTACCGATGGCATCAATTACCACTTTACCGTTAGCGATACGACCTTCAAGGGTATTGATAATGGCTACCGGCTGTTCAAAAATTTCTTTTTGCATATAGTGGCGGTATGGACCTTTATCCGCTGCGTCCGCTTCAAAGTTACCTTCGTGGACTTCACGTTCTACGCGGTTACCGTCACGGTCGTAAATGGTTGCGGAACGACGGGTGATTTCTGCGATATCGCCTTCTTCCAAATAGATAAAGCGACGGGTCACGCTTAATAATGCAAGCGGGTCAGAAGCAAGGAAATTTTCGCCGACACCTAAACCGATAACAATCGGGCTACCGGAACGGGCAACGACTAAATGCTCCGGTTCTTCTTGGTTCATTACCACAGTACCGTAAGCACCGCGTAATTGCACAACGGTTTTTTGTACCGCTTCGAGTAATGATTTAGATGAACGAAGTTCCCATTCAACTAAATGCGCGATAACTTCCGTGTCGGTTTGAGATTGGAAAACATAGCCACGGGCTTGAAGCTCTTCACGAAGTTCTTCATAGTTTTCGATAATTCCGTTATGGACGACGGCAATTTTACCTGAACGGTGCGGGTGAGCATTTGCTTCTGACGGTTCTCCGTGGGTTGCCCAACGAGTGTGTGCGATACCGGTACCGCCTAAGATTGGGTGTTCTTCGATCGCTTCATCAAGAGCTTTCACTTTACCGACACGACGAACGATTTGTAATTCGTTGTCTTTGCCTAATACAGCAACACCGGCAGAATCGTAACCACGATATTCCAAACGGTGTAAACCATCAACTAAGATTTCTGCGACATCGCGTTGTGCTACTGCACCTACAATTCCACACATAAATTTGCTTTCCTATGTTTGTTAAAAATAAATCTGTACATTTTGTTATCAACGATAACAGTGACTATTTGGCAATAATCACTTCCACACCGTGCGCTTCAATTTGCGCTTTAATCTCGGCGGGAAGTTGCTCATCCGTAATCAGTTTACTGATTTGCTGCCATTCCAATTCGACATTTGGCATTTTGCGCCCAATTTTTTGTGATTCAATCAACACAATCACTTCACGGGCTACTTCAGCCATGACCCTGCTTAATCCGATAAGTTCATTAAATGTGGTTGTACCTTGAGCCAAATCAATACCGTCAGCCCCGATAAACAGTTGGTCAAAGTCATAAGAACGTAGAACCTGTTCGGCAACTCTGCCTTGAAACGATTCGGAGCGGGCATCCCATGTGCCACCCGTCATTAATACTGTCGGTTCGCATTCCAGCGCAATCAATTCATTCGCTAAGCTCAGAGAATTGGTCATGACGACCAAACCGGGTTGATGTAACTTTTTCACTAATGCTTTAGTGGTGCTGCCACTATCAATAATGATACGGTTATGATCCCGAATCCAATGTGCCGCTTCGTTAGCAATCGCTAACTTTTGTTTCGAAAGTTGTTCGTGCGATTCTTCGATAATTTCAGAAGGTAATCTGACCGCGCCGCCATAACGGCGCAATAAAAAACCACTTTCTTCCAAAGCGGTCAGATCTTTACGAATCGTCACTTCCGATGTTTCAAATAGGTTTGCTAAGTCTTCTACGCTGACTTCGCCTTGCTCTTGTACCATAGTGGTAATGATTTGGCGGCGTTGTTGTGTGTTTCGTTTTGACATTGTTAGCTTTTGAAAAGCTTTCGTTTCGAAATTTAGTGCGGATTATATAGAGAAATAGAAGGAAAGGAAAGTAGAAATTTCAGATAACAAAAAGGCGACTTAAAAGCCGCCTTTCGCAAATAAATCTTATTGATTGTTTTGAACGTAATCAATCGCAGATTGAACAGTCGTGATTTTTTCTGCTTCTTCATCAGGAATTTCGATATCGAATTCCTCTTCTAAAGCCATCACTAACTCAACAGTATCAAGAGAGTCAGCGCCTAAATCTTCGATGAATGAAGCTTCAGGTTTAACATCTTCTGCTTTAGCGCCAAGTTGATCAACGATGATTTTTTTTACGCGTTCTTCAATGCTCATTTTTTGTTTCCTATTGTAAAATCGCCTAAGTGCGAGAGTTAAACAGTGTAAAGAAAAATTAACTAAATTCAACCTCTTTTTAAGGAAGTCAAACCAGCTTTAGCTTTTCCACACACCTGAACTAAAGGGATTCGCCCACACAAGTAGAGCGAAAAAGCGGGATAATTCTAACATTATGAGTAAGGTTTATCTATAGCGTATTTTGGATTGCAACGTAATTTCCGCGATACAAGCGGTCAGATTTAATAAAAATTTTGCAAATTCGCAAATAGTTTGCCGATTTTTAGCGGTTTTGTTTTAGAATAACGCCCATTTTTGGTAATTAGAATTAAACAGAAACAGGATAAACAATGCGTACCAGCCAATATTTATTTTCAACCCTTAAAGAAACCCCGAATGACGCTCAAGTCGTTAGCCATCAGCTAATGTTGCGTGCAGGTATGATCCGACCGCTTGCCTCCGGTATGTACAACTGGTTGCCGACTGGGTTGCGTGTGTTGAAAAAAGTGGAAAATATTATTCGTGAAGAGATGAATAAAAGCGGTGCTTTAGAAGTGGAAATGCCCGTGGTGCAACCTGCGGATTTATGGGTTGAGTCTGAGCGTTGGGAAGATTACGGCCCTGAGTTACTGCGTTTTAAAGATCGTGGCGACCGCCCGTTCGTATTAGGTCCGACCCACGAAGAAGTGATTACGGATTTAGTGCGTCGTGAAGTGAGTTCATACAAACAACTTCCGTTAAACCTATACCAAATTCAAACCAAATTCCGTGACGAAGTCCGTCCACGTTTTGGGGTAATGCGTGGGCGTGAGTTTTTAATGAAAGACGCTTACTCGTTCCATACCAGCAAAGAATCACTTCAAGAAACCTATGATGTGATGCACCAAACGTATAGCAATATTTTCACTCGTTTAGGCTTGGATTTCCGTCCGGTCGCGGCGGATACCGGTTCTATCGGCGGTTCGGCATCACACGAATTTCAGGTGTTAGCCCAAAGCGGTGAAGATGATGTGGTGTTCTCAACCGAATCAGACTATGCAGCAAATATCGAACTTGCAGAAGCGATTGCAGTCGGTGAACATCAAGCCCCAACGGCAGAGATGACCCTTGTTGATACGCCAAATGCAAAAACTATTGCAGAACTCGTTGAGCAGTTCAATCTACCGATTGAAAAAACGGTGAAAACCTTGATTGTTAAAGGTGCAAGTGAAGAACAGCCGTTAGTGGCATTAGTTATCCGTGGCGATCACGAACTCAATGAAATCAAAGCGGTAAAATGCGAGGAAGTGGCAGAGCCGTTTGAATTTGCCGATGAAGCGGAAATTAAAGCGAAAATCGGTGCGGGCGTAGGTTCGCTAGGTCCTGTGAATATGCCGATTCCAGTGATTATCGATAGAAGCGTGGCATTAATGAGCGACTTTGGTGCAGGGGCGAACATTGACGGTAAACACTACTTCAACATCAACTGGGAACGTGATGTTGCTTTACCGAAAATTGCGGATTTGCGTAATGTGGTGGAAGGCGACCCAAGCCCAGACGGTAAAGGTACGCTCTTAATCAAACGTGGTATTGAAGTGGGGCATATTTTCCAACTTGGCACAAAATATTCTGAAGCGATGAAAGCGACAGTACAAGGGGAAGATGGTCGTCCGCAAACAATGATTATGGGCTGCTATGGTATCGGTGTCACTCGTGTGGTTGCGGCAGCGATTGAACAGCACCACGATGAACGTGGGATCATTTGGCCGACCGATGCGATTGCACCCTTCACTGTTGCGGTGGTACCGATGAATATGCACAAGTCTGAAAGCGTCCAAGCCTTTGCAGAAGATCTATATAAAACTCTACGTTCACAAGGCGTTGATGTGATTTTTGACGACCGTAAAGAACGCCCAGGTGTGATGTTTGCCGATATGGAATTAATCGGTGTGCCACATATGGTAGTCATCGGCGAGAAAAACCTTGAAAACGGTGAAATTGAGTATAAAAACCGCCGTACCGGTGAGAAACAGATGATTGCCAAAGAACAGTTGTTGGATTTCTTGAAAGGGCAAATCAACGCATAATCTGCAAAATTTTAGCTAAAAAAGACCGCTTGTAAGTGATTACAAGCGGTCTTTTTTTGTGAAATTTTACAAATTTGATGTTATTTCGCCAATAAATCTTCTTTTTCGCCATAAACCGGCACTAAGGTTTTTTGATAAGCCGCTTTTAATTTTCCGTTGGCTTTTAATGCTGCAATTTCGTTGTTTACAAAATCCAATAAGGCTTTATTGCCTTTTTGTACCGCCGGTGCGATAAATTCTTGAGGACCGACATTTCCGATAGCCACATCGAAGCTCGGATTTTCTTTCGCCCATGCCCACAATAGCGCGTTATCGTGTGCCAATGCCACACCGCGACCGTCTTTTAGCGCATCAAAGGTTTCGGTATTTTGATCGAATTTAAGCAAGGTGATTTCCGGATGATTTTTTGTGAAATAGGCATCCGCCGTGGTCCCTTTATTGACTAACAAGGTTTTACCTTTTAATTGTGCAATATCGGTAATCGGTGCATCTTTCGGTGAAACGACACCTAAGGCAACATTCATATACGGGCTGGCAAAGTCAACCACTTCCGCTCGTGCGGGCGTTTGAGTAAAGTTGGCTAAAATCAAATCGACTTTGTTGGATTTTAAATATTCCACACGGTTTGCCGCTTCGGTTAATACGAACTCGACTTTATCGGGGCTACCGAGTAAGTCATTGGCGATGTCTTTGGCAATTTCGACATCAAAACCTTGATTTTTGCCGTCGGCATCGACGTAGCCGAACGGTGGTTTATCACCGAATACGCCGATACGAATCACGCCTTTTTCTTTAATTTGCGCAATGCTGTCTTTGGCTGTCGTTGCGTTATTCGTTGAGCTCGTCCCCGCATTATCGCAGGCGGTTAATCCAAAGGCGGCAATTGCCGTGGTGAGTAGCGTTTTAAAGAGGATGTTGAGTTTCATCGGGTTCTCCTGTCAGCATAGATTTGTAAAAAAGAGACGAAACGGACCGCTTGTTAATAATCCATCCCGTGTAAAAATTGTTTCGCCCGCTCGGTTTGCGGATGATGAAAAAATGCGTGCGGTTCGCTTTGTTCAATAATTTCGCCTTTATCCATAAAAATGATCCGATCGGCAACTTTTTCGGCAAAGCCCATTTCGTGAGTGACGATCAGCATCGACATGCCATCCTCGGCAAGTTCAAGCACGACATCCAAGACTTCTCGCACCATTTCCGGATCCAAGGCGGCGGTAATTTCATCCAATAAAATTACTTCAGGGTTCATACAAAGTGTTCGAACTATAGCGATTCGCTGTTTTTGTCCGCCTGAAAGTTCGCGGGGGAACGCCGTTTTACGATCTAATAAACCGACACGTTCAAGTAATTTGTCCGCTTGTGCTTCCGCTTCTGATCGATCACGTTTTTGTGCTTTCAGTGGGCCTAACAGAATATTGTCAATCACATTCAAATGAGCAAATAACTCATAGCTCTGAAACACCATTCCGACCTTTTGGCGAGAGGTTTCCCAGTCTAAGTCTTTGCCAAACTCACCTACACCGTCCATTGAAATGGTGCCGCCTTGTTTTTCTTCCAAACCGTTAACACAGCGTAGTAGCGTGCTTTTTCCGCAGCCGGAAGGCCCGAGAATAACCACGACTTCACCTTTGTGCAGATCTAAACTTAAATCAGGAATAGCAACAGTATTTCCATAAGTTTTATGTAAGTTTCGAATGGTTAATAACGGCATAAGTTCATGGTTTGTTGAAAGTCGGTGAAAGAATTTTGTGGGAAAATATAAAGAAAGAGAAAGTCTTAAAAACTATTTTTTATTTCTTTTTGATATAAAAATGAGGCGTTACGCCTCATTTTCTTTTATTGATACTGTTTCCAGAAAGTAATCCCTTTTTCGATCAGCGGGGTATAAACACGGTCTTGCTCAATAAACGGAACCTGTTGGCGATAGGCGTTCAAAATACGTTCGCTCTGTTTACTGATATGTGAAGGCTTACGTAGATCCAATGCTTGTGTTGCATGCAGTAATTGGAAAGCGTCGATCTCATAAATACCGTCGATAATTTTTTGGCTGTTTTCTAATGCAATGCCACTCATCGTTACCGTATCTTCAATATTGCCGGCAAGGGTGGCGGAATAAAATGATGCCGGTTGCGCAAGCTGTTTGATTTTTACGGTGGTTTCTAAAAACGGTTTTTGTATTGCACCAAACGCGTGACCTTCATTGTTGGCTGCGCTGAGAAAACGGCTTAATTTGGTGAAATCCGGATTTTCAAGGCGAATCAGTTGTTGAGTCATCACTTCCGCTAATTTTGCCAGAGATTGATTCAGGTATTCCACTTTTGTTACAACAGGCAGAAAATTAAAATTCGCAGTCGGATAAATGGCGCCATATTCGCCGTGAGCAATTTCATATTTTTTTAATTGCGGTTCTTGTACCTCTGGGGCTTGAATCAACACTAACGGATTATCGTCCGTTGCATTGATTTGAATTTCAACCGTATTTTTCAATGCATGAATATTTTCAAGCACGCTCCCTAGAGTATAAGCCATGGTTCTGAAAGAGAGCGGATCTTGTAAAGCACGATTTTCTGAAATTTCCCACAAATAACTTCCCGCCAACGTATTTCTAATATCTTCAGCGGCTTTTTGCACATAAGCAAACGGGCGGGCTTGCGTGGATGCCAGACTAAACGGCGCAACGTTGCCGTTATAGCCTTCTAACATCAGCCCAAATAGATACACTTGCTTTTGATAAAGTGCCTGAGCTTCTTGAGTCAGAAAAACGGATTTTGCCGCCATCACACTGTTTGTACTTAAAATGGACAGAAAATCTTTACCAACCGGCTCTAGTCGTTTGATGTTTAACGTCTCTAATACCGCCTTTGCAGGTTGGCGTTTGCCTTGATAGAAAACATCCCACTCCCCGACCATCGCTAAGCCGATATGAGAGGCCAATGTAATATCCGCTTCACCTACACTGCCTTGTGCTGGTACGACAGGAGTAATGTGATGATTCAAAAAGTCAAGATATTGCTGAGCAACGGCAATTTGAACGCCCGTTTCGCCTTTTAACATGGTATTTAAGCGGATAAGCATCGCTGCACGTACAATATGTTCAGGAAGTGCTTCTCCCATACCAGCTGCATGCGCTCTTAATGAGGATAAATTAAATTGCTTTGAAAGCGTAATCAGTTCTTCCGAAAGTACTTTCTTGCCGTCTTGTTGTTTAAATACCGGTTTGTCTTTATTCCAACCAACGCCTACCGTTAAGCCATAAACGGCGACATTATTAAGTGCCGCTTGTAAAACGACTTCATGACCTTGTTCAAGGTTTTTCCATCCTGCCGAGTCAATGGAGACTTGGGTATCATTTTTTGCTACATCAATCACTTGTTCAATGGTTAATGGTCGTGTAGGACTAAGCTCCAAGGTCGATTTCGCCCAAAGCGGTAAACTTATTGCGGTGATGGTGATGACTTTAAACCAATAAAAAATCGTATTCATATATTGTCCTCTTCTGTGACAAGCGGTCAGTTTGTCGAAAAAATTTGCAAAATTTTGTGTGAAACAGACCGCTTGCCGTTAAGTCATTTGATTTAATTTGCACTTGGATTGAGTTTACGCATCCAGTGAATGCCGACTAATGCAATAACACCTGCGAGTGCAAGATAAAAGGAAGGTGCAAACAGGTGCACCGTTGTCGCCCACGCCATTAACGCCGGGGTGAAACCTGCGAAGAAAATGGCAGCGACGTTATATGCAATCGCCATACCGGTTGAACGAACGGAAACCGGAAATAAATTGGCTAATGCCGATGGCGCCGTGCCTGCAAAAACAGAAACGAGAATACAAAAGAGGCTCTGCGCAATCACTAAATTGGCAATCGTCGGAGCACTATGCAGCCACGCAAGAATAGGGTAGCTTCCTACCATTAAAAGTAGTGTGGCAATTGTCAGAATACGATAAGCCCCGAATTTGTCTGCGAATCTTCCTGACACTAAGCAACCGATAACCATAAATACATTGCCCAATAAGGCGCCAAGGAAAGAATCGCTACGTTGGAAACCCAACCCCACATTCGGCGAGGCGTAATATGTCGGCATATAGATGATTAAGGTATAAACACAGACGGTCCATAGAATAGAAAAGAGAATTCCGGCAAATAAGTGTTGCGGATATTTTCTGACGATATCCAATAATGGTGCATGTTCTTTACGGGTATGGACTTTATCTGCAATAAATGCTTCGGTTTCGTTTAACGTATTACGAATATATAACCCCACCGGTACAATTAATAAACCGAAAATAAAAGGTAAACGCCATGCCCACTCTTTGATTTGTTGATCTTCAAAAAGAGAGCTGACCGTCCAACCGGCTAGTGCGGCAAGAATATTAGAAAACCCCATACTTGCTTGTAACCAAGCAGCATACGTCGCTTTTTTATTTGCAGGTGCAGACTCTACAAGATAGGCCGTTGCGCCACCAATTTCTCCGCCGGCAGAAAAACCTTGTAACAAACGTCCGACAAGCAGCAAAATAGGCGCGCCTGCACCGATTGTCCAAATCGGTGGTGCAACGGCAATGATCAGCGTACCGATAGCCATTAAACCGATAGTCAATGTTAATGCCGCTTTTCTGCCGACCTTATCGCCATACGCACCTAAAAAGAGTGCGCCTAAAGGTCGGGCAATAAAGCCAACCCCAAAAACTAAAAAGGTTTTGACTAATGCGGAGGTTTCATCGCCATCTTGGAAGAAGCTATGACCGATATATGCTGCGAAAAACGCAAAAATACTAAAATCATACCATTCAAGTGCGTTACCAATAGCTGCAGCACCCACTGCTTTATTTGTACTTGTTGTTTTCTTTTCCATTATCTTTTTCCTGTTGTGTTGCCTATTATTTTTTAAAGTTGAATATAATTTAACCCTTTCGCGATTGCTTCATCTAATGCTTCCGCGTAGCCTGCATCGGCATAGCGCATTACGCCTAAACTAGTGTCGTTTGTCATGGAAAGTGCTAAGCGTTCGGCAGCAGCCTCTGTTCCATCGGCAATCACCGTCACTCCGGCAGAAGTCATATAGCCGCTATAACCGCCACCGCCCGAATGAATCGCAACTAAATCTGCTTGTGAAGCGCTATTCACCATCGCATTAATGAGTGGCCAATCAGCGATAGCATCTGAGCCATCAAGTAAATTTTCAGTCATGATATTGGGGTGAGCCATTGCGCCGGCATCAAGATGATCACGAGTAAATGCAATAGGCGCGGATAACACACCATCAGCTACCATTTTGTTTACCGCTAAGGCTAATTCAGTGCGTTCTTGATGACCTAGCCAAGCGATACGAGCAGGCAAACCTTCAAAAGGAATATATTGACGGGCTAATGTGATCCAGTTGGTCACAATTTTGTTGTGAGCGAATTTCTCTAAAAGGTAAGTATCAATGGTGGCAATATCTTTTGGATCATTTGAGAGAGCAATCCAGCGGAAAGGCCCAATCGCTCGGCAAAAGAGCGGGCGTAAGAATGCTTCTGTAAAAATCGGAATATCAAAGGCGTTTTCCACACCGGCTTGCTTGGCATGGGTTCGAATTAAATTGCCATTATCAAAAACAATTGCACCTGCACGTTGAAAATCTAACATCGCAGAGACATGACGTTTAATGGACGATAAACCGGCTGAGATAAGTTGCTTCGGTGCCGTTTCTCTTAATTGTTTGACTGTGTCTAAATCGTATTCAGCGGGAATATAGCCATAAATCAGATCATGTGCAGACGTTTGATCCGTCACAATGTCCGGAATAATTCCTTTACGAACCAATTCAGGATAAATA
The DNA here is from genome assembly GCF_041814905.1 of Glaesserella sp. NCBI lineage: Bacteria > Pseudomonadati > Pseudomonadota > Gammaproteobacteria > Pasteurellales > Pasteurellaceae > Glaesserella > Glaesserella sp. The sequence goes on from NZ_JBGXYA010000046.1 coordinate 21,159, forward strand.
TCTGCCGCATTGCCTAGCAGACCAACCGAAATTGCCGTTTTATTTTGTTGTGCGGTTTGAATGAGTGTCAGTGCTTCATCTAAGCTCTCTGCCCGATATTGCAAATAGCCGCTTTTTAAACGCTTTTCTATACTTTCAGGATTGATTTCGACAACTAAAATGGCTGCTCCCGCCAAAAAACCAGCTAAAGGCTGAGCACCGCCCATTCCGCCTAATCCCGCAGAAAGAATAAAACGGCCGGCAAGCTGACTATTAAAATAGCGTTCGGCTATTCGACTAAAGATTTCATAAGTCCCTTGAATAACTCCTTGAGAGCCGATATATTGCCAATCCCCTGCCGTTAATCCGCCCCAGCAAATTAAATCTTTTTGAGCGAGTTCATAGAATACCTCAGAGTTTGCCCATTGTCCGACTAAATTACAGTTAGCCATAATAACAAGCGGTGCTTTTGCGTGCGTTTTTAGCAAACCGATAGGCTTCCCTGACTGAATGATTAAAGTGTAATCTTCCGTCATCGTTTTTAATGCGTTAACAATCGCTTCATAGCTCTGCCAGTTACGAGCCGCCTTACCAAGTGCCGCATAAACAATTAATTTTTCTGGCGCTTCACCTACGGCTAACACATTTTCTAACAAGCGTAACAACGCTTCTTGACGCCAGCCTTTACAACGTAGTTGCTTTCCTGAAGTGACTTGGAATACTGTTTTAGTCATGATTTTCTCCTAGCGCATAGTCCGATAAATTAATGCCTAAAACCTTTTCAACCGGAGGATAAACACTCGGATCCTTCATGCTGGATGAGAGAGGAATAAGGTTTTTATGAATATGGAATAAGGCAATTTCCATGCCCTCACGGACTTTCCCTGCACTAACCGGTTCGCCATGCATATTTAACGTCGTAATGACATCCGGATAAGTGGCAATACGTTCACCGGCAGCATTCGTTACCGCCATATGTTCGTTCATCACATGAATTGTCACGGCTTTCTTTCCGGTACCGATTTGAATCGTGCCAACATCAAAGGCCTCATTGGTATAACGCAAGGTGTTTGATTTCACTTTACCTGTGGCAAGAATGGTTCCACCTGTATGTTGGCAAATCGCATCAATGACCGCTTTCCCTCCTTTATGTTCGGCAGCGACAATGGCTTCGCCTAAAGATAGCGCATGAGAAATCCCGCCTAATGCCGCGTGTTGACGAACATAGCTTGCTCGAATAGGGTTCCGACAACTGGCTATAAAACCACCAGCCATATCCGATGCTTTGCGTAGAATAGGAGAAACTTTTGCGGTAGCACCCCGGGTAACTAATTCAATATATTGATTATTCGCTCTTTTACCGCCCACTGCCGTTTGAATCATGGCATCCGGTGAATTAGCCAGCCCAAGCGAGCCCATATCGCCTGTGGGGTGGGCTCTAAGATCACCAACAGCATCAACAACTTTTGTTCCTAAAATAGCAGAAGGTAACCAAGCGTTCAGCGTTGATGACATCCCATTTTGCCCGATAATCAATCCATATAACTTTTCGCCTAATGCTTGTTCTAACAACTGGGTTGCTTTGACATAATCCATACCAAGCATTTCCCAATCGGTTAATCCACCCGGTGCGCCAATTGCGGCGGCAGTTGCTATCCACGCGCTATCGTCAATTTCGTCTAATGAAACCAATTCAGGTCTACCGATAGTGACGGCAGCCCGCCCCAATTCGTAGCCATGTTCCGTCCAACCGCCACCACCACAGGCAAAAACCGAACCGCCTTTAACGGCAAATTCTACGTCTTGAAGTGTTAAGATTCTTCCCATCGTCATATCCTCTGATTTATGAATACTCAAATTGCATGGATATTACTGAACGTAAAGAAATTTGTCGTGTAACTAATTCAAACAATAAATAACCAAAAGTTACTAACTTTTAGTTATATTATTTTAAATGTTATATGCTTTGTAGGAATGAAAATCCGTTTATAAACTTACTGATGAGTAAAATCAAAGGTTAAGAAACGGATTAATTTTTTGTTATTGGCTTAGTTGGTCAAGCTTTTTTCCAGCTTGCTTGCCCATAATGAAAGCGGATAGCAGATCATAAAATAGAGTATAAAAATCAATCCATAAACAAAAAATGAAGCATTGGGATTGGTGAGTAATGAATTTTCGATAATTTGTTGCCCGACTTTTACTACTTCAATGACCCCGATTAATGCAGCTAATGAGCTGGTTTTAATCATGCGGGTAAATAGATTAATCGCTCCGGGTAGTACAAGGCGGGTACCTTGCGGAAGTTCGATATACCGAAAAATCTGAGCCGGTTTAAGCCCTATCGCCTTTGCCGATTCAATCTGATGTTTCTCAATAGCATTGAGTGCGCCGCGTACTAAATCTCCCATTTCTGCGGTTCCCCATAGGCTGAAAACAAGAATACAAATCCAAAAACCGCTAATATGAATATTGAACCAAGTGGAAAGACCGAAATAGAGCATAAATAACCATGCTAAAATCGGTACAATACGAATAGTTTCAAGGTATAAACGGCAAATGCTTTGTACCACCGTATTTTTCACTCGCATTAAGGAACCGAATAGCACCCCAGTTATCAATGAAATACCAACGGAAATAAATGACACCTGAATAGTGAGCCATAGACCTTGGATTAAGCGGCTAGCGTTTTGCCCCTCAAATAACCAATCAAACCCCATATTTTGCTCTCCTTACCCGTTTTTCCGCCCAATGTGCCCACGATGAAATGGGCAACAAAATCACAAGATAGCTTACGAATAGCAAAAAGAGTGCTTCATTGGTTTTATAGTCCATTCCGATAATATCTTTAGTCACAAACATCAATTCGGCTACCGCAACCGCGCTGATTACCGATGACTCTTTAATTAAAAATAATACGTTTGCGGCAAGTGCAGGCAAAGAAATCGCCCAAGCCTGTGGGAATACGATGTAATGAAAAACTTGAAAATGCTTTAAGCCAATTGATTTTGCGGCTTCAATCTGGCCTTGGGGTATTGCTAAAAGACCTGCGCGTAGCGCTTCTGCCATATAACTTCCGCCAAGAAAAGTGAGAGCAATGACACCACAAGTGAAACCGTCCCATTTAATTCCGATTTTCGGTAGGCCGTAATAGAGGAAAAAAAGTTGAATGAGTAATGGGGTATTACGGGAAAGTTCGATATAGGCTCGAGCTAAATAGAAAAACGGCTTGAGTTTGTAAGCAGTAATCACGGCTACAACCAGCCCTAACAGAAAAGAAAACAGAATCCCCCAAAATGAGAGAGAAAGCGTAACCCACGCAGCATCCACAAAGCGAGGAATCACATCGAGAACATAAGACCAATTCATAAATATTGATTAATACATTTTAAATGACTCATTGTGCAATGATTGGTTACATAGGGAAAGGCTCGGAAGAAATGTATTATAGCCATATGGAATAAAAAACAAACAAAATAGTCAAATTACTCATAATTTCACAAGTTTTTCTCTTGGTGCCATAAAAAAACCGCAATCTTACGACTGCGGTTTTTATCATTTTTATGATTAACGGAACGGTTGACTTAACGGCACTTCAGGATCCGGTTGTTTGGTGATTCGGTTACGTAAATCACGACGGATGACCTCAATTGTCCAGAACCAGAAGATATGACCGACTAATTCAGAAATATGTTCGTATAACGGCCACTCTGAAACCGGAGGCGTTAAACCGAGCAGAGGGAATGTAATGTAGTGTACACAGATGTTAGCGATAATACCTGCACCGATACCTTGCCAGAATTTAATTTTCGGGAAACGCTCGGCAACAATACAATAACCGATAGCGAATACTAATGAGAAAATCATATGTGTTACACCGATTGAGTTAAATGGGTGGTCTGCAAAAGTAAATGCAACAGTATTATAAGGGTCAATACCGATGTAATCACGTAAGAAAACTGCCGGCGGGTTTAATACGGCACGAGAACATTGTTCTAATGCGCCATTCATGGCTAATGCGCCGGAATTTAACGCATCTAATACCGGTTGTGGACACGCTGCAGTGAATAAATCAATTGGGCTACGAGGTGGGAACGGATGTTCGGCACCCCATTTTACGAATGCTGAGATAATACCGGCAATAATACCGACGAATACGGCTAAGCCGTAACGACGACGAGACGGATCTGTTTGTTGAAATAAACTCATAAATACTCTCCAAGTAAGTGATTTATTTAAATTTTCGAAATAAATATCAAAGGTGGACATTTTCACAGAAAAAAATGAATTTGTCGGTAATAAATGCTTTTCTCTTGATTCAAGTCAAAAAGTGCTTCCTTACAAGCGGTCAGTTTCGTTAAAAATTTTGCAATGCAAACGTTTGCGCAATTCGTTATAATATAGCTAAAGCTATTTTTCTTATTTTATACGGAACTGCCCAATGACTGTACAAACCTTTCGTGGCTCACCTGCCTTATCTGACTTTCGTTTAAACCAACTTCAACAAAAATTCGAGCAACATCAACTGCCTGTCAAATCGGTCTATGCCGAGTATTTGCATTTTGTTGAGTTAAACCGACCGCTTGTCGCTGATGAAACACAAAAAATTCAAGAGCTGTTGCATTATGGTCCAACCCTTGCGGAACACGAACCAACGGGCTTTTGTTTGATTGTGACTCCTCGAGTTGGCACGATCTCTTCGTGGTCGTCAAAAGCGACAGATATTGCCCATAACTGTGGCTTATCGGCGGTAAACCGCATTGAGCGTGGTTTGGCGTACTATTTTGAGTTTGAACAAGCGTTGAATGAAACAGAGTTGGCAACCCTAAAAGGCTTGTTGCACGACCGTATGTTAGAAACCGTTTTAACCGATGAAAACCAAGCAAGCCAACTGTTCGCCCAACACGAACCGAAGCCGTTTACGACCGTAGATATTTTAAACGGCGGTCGCAAAGCCTTAGAAGTGGCAAACGTGGAATTAGGTTTGGCGTTGGCGGAAGATGAAATTGATTATTTGGTGGAAAATTTCACAGCGTTAAACCGCAATCCGCACGACATTGAGCTTTATATGTTCGCACAGGCAAACTCCGAGCATTGCCGTCACAAAATTTTCAATGCAGACTGGACGATTGACGGCGAAAAACAAGAGAAATCGCTGTTCAAAATGATTAAAAACACCTTTGAGAAAACCCCGGATTATGTGCTTTCTGCCTATAAAGATAATGCGGCGGTAATGGAAGGTTCAACCGTAGGTCGCTTCTTCCCAGACCAGGACGGGCAATATCGCTATCATCAAGAAGATGCACATATTTTAATGAAAGTAGAAACCCACAACCACCCGACAGCCATTTCGCCATTCCCAGGAGCAGCGACAGGCTCAGGCGGAGAGATCCGTGATGAAGGGGCGACAGGGCGTGGAGCGAAACCAAAAGCTGGTTTGACAGGCTTCTCGGTGTCTAACTTAGTGATCCCAAACTTTGAACAGCCGTGGGAAAATCCGCTTTCTAAGCCGAACCGTATTGCTTCTGCGTTAGATATTATGATTGAAGGTCCGCTGGGTGGCGCGGCGTTTAACAACGAATTTGGTCGTCCTGCATTGCTTGGCTATTTCCGTACTTATGAAGAAAAAGTAAACAGCTTTGGCGGAGAAGAAGTGCGTGGTTATCACAAACCGATTATGCTCGCCGGCGGTATCGGTAACATTCGTGCCGAACACGTTCAAAAAGGCGAAATTCCTGTTGGGGCGAAGTTAATTGTGCTTGGCGGTCCTGCAATGAATATCGGCTTAGGTGGTGGTGCAGCTTCGTCAATGGCGTCTGGCAAATCCAAAGAAGATTTAGATTTTGCTTCCGTTCAGCGTGAAAATCCGGAAATGGAACGCCGTTGCCAAGAAGTGATCGACCGTTGCTGGCAGTTAGGCGATGAGAACCCGATTTTATTTATTCACGATGTGGGTGCCGGCGGTTTATCGAACGCAATGCCGGAATTAGTTCACGACGGAGATCGTGGCGGTAAGTTCGATTTACGCAAAATTCTGTGTGATGAAAAAGGAATGTCACCGCTTGAAATTTGGTGTAACGAGTCGCAAGAGCGGTATGTATTAGCGGTTGCGGCGGACAAATTGCCGTTATTTGAAGCACTTTGCCAACGTGAGCGTGCGCCTTATGCAGTGATCGGCGAAGCGACCGAAGAGAAGCATTTAACCCTGCACGATGATCATTTTGACAATAATCCGATTGATTTACCGATGAACGTGCTACTTGGCAAAACCCCGAAAATGCACCGTCAGGTTTCGTCAAAAACCGTCCAAAACCCACCGCTTGCACAGGAAGACATTCAGCTTAAAGAAGCCTTCCACCGTGTGTTACGCTTGCCAGTGGTGGCGGAAAAAACTTTCTTAATTACCATCGGCGACCGCTCGGTCACTGCGATGGTGGCTCGTGATCAGATGGTCGGCCCGTGGCAAATCCCTGTTGCCGACTGTGCCGTGACTACCGCAAGTTTAGACAGCTATCACGGCGAGGCAATGGCAATGGGCGAACGCGCACCGGTTGCCTTGCTTGATTTCGGTGCGTCTGCTCGCTTAGCGGTGGCGGAAAGCATTACCAACATTGCTGCAACTAATATCGGCGATATTAAACGCATTAAACTCTCGGCAAACTGGATGTCGGCGGCAGGCCACACAGGTGAAGATGCCGGTTTATATGAAGCGGTGAAAGCGGTGGGCGAAGAACTTTGCCCTGCACTCGGTATTACTATTCCTGTGGGTAAAGACTCAATGTCAATGCGTACCACTTGGGAAGAGAGCGGCGAGCAAAAAGCGGTTACCGCTCCACTTTCTCTCGTCATTTCGGCTTTCGCGCGCGTGGAAGATGTGCGTAAAACCGTTACCCCACAACTTCGTACTGACAAAGGCGCAACTCGCTTATTGTTACTCGATTTAGGCGAAGGCAAAAACCGCTTAGGTGCAACCGCATTAGCACAGGTTTACAAACAACTTGGCGATAAACCTGCCGATGTGGTGAATGTGGAAACCTTAAAAAACTTCTTCAATGCAATGCAAACCCTAGTTGCAGACGATAAATTACTCGCTTACCACGACCGTTCGGACGGTGGTTTAATCACCACACTTGCGGAAATGGCGTTTGCCGGCAACTGTGGCGTATCGGCTCACATTACCGCATTAGGCGACAACGATTTAGCGGTGTTATTCAACGAAGAGCTCGGTGCGGTTATTCAAATCAAAGAGAGCGACTTAAATGCGGTGCGTGATGTGTTGAAAGCCCACAACTTGCTACACATTACCAAAGACATCGGCTCGGCAACGGAAGGCGATCTGTTTGAAATCACCAGTGGCACACGCAAATTACTCAGCGAAAAACGCTCTGAATTGCGCGGAATTTGGGCGGAACTTACGCACCAAATGCAACGCTTGCGTGACAATCCTGAATGTGCCGATCAAGAATTTGCAACCAAAAAAGACCCGAATAACAAAGGATTATCTGCATTCTTAACCTACGATGTCAATGAAGATATTGCCGCACCGTTTATCAACCGTGGCGTGAAACCGACAGTGGCAATCTTGCGTGAACAGGGCGTAAACAGCCATTACGAAATGGCAGCCGCCTTTGATCGCGCCGGCTTCAATGCGATTGATGTGCATATGAGCGATTTAATGGCTGGCAGACGCAATCTTGCTGACTTCAACGCTCTCGTGGCGTGTGGCGGCTTCTCTTATGGCGATGTACTCGGTGCAGGTGGTGGCTGGGCGAAATCGATCCTATTCAACCCAATGCTACGCGATCAATTCAGCCAATTCTTCGCTAACCCGAACACCCTTGCATTAGGTGTGTGTAACGGCTGCCAAATGGTGTCAAACTTGGCGGAAATTATCCCTGGCACAGAAAACTGGCCACGCTTCGTGCGTAACAAATCCGAACGTTTTGAAGCCCGTGTGGGACTGGTAAAAATCAACGACACCAACTCACTCTGGTTCAGCGGAATGGCCGGCTCGCATATGCCGATTGCCGTTTCTCACGGTGAAGGACAGGTCGAATTCAAGCGGTCAGATCAGCTTGAAAATTTACAAAAACAGAACTTGGTTATCGCCCAATACATCGACAATAACGGCAACCCAACCGAAGTTTACCCAGCCAACCCGAACGGCTCAGTAAACGGCATTACCGCCATTTCTAACCTAGACGGCCGTGTTGCCATTATGATGCCACACCCAGAACGTGTTTACCGTGCAGTGAGCAACTCTTGGTATCCGGAAGACTGGACGGAAGATGGGGCTTGGATGAGATTGTTTAGAAATGCGAGGGTAGAATTAGGGTAATTTAAATTATTGAAGACCTAAGATAATACTCGTTTTTGACAAACTCTGCCAAAATTTTAATTAAAAAATATAGCTCTAGTTAATTACCTAGGGCTATATCTATTATTGATTATAGGAGATAATTATATGCCAAATAAACCAATCACTAGCCTTAATGGATTTATCAAAAAAATATCATCATTATCTACATCGTTAAATGATGATGAAATCTTGCTTTTCCGTGGACAAAGAGATAAGCAACACCATTTAAACCCTAATGTTTTACGAGAAAGCTCAAATCACCCTAAAAATGAGCATATCATATTCCGTGAACTAGTTTCGCTTTATCCTGACAAATTTGAAAGCGATAAAAATACATTAGAACAATTAATTCGTGCTCAACATTATGAATTACCAACAAGACTACTTGATTTAACATTTAATCCTTTAGTTGCATTATATTTTGCAATTGGTGATTTATCTAAAAATCCAGTAAATGGGAAAATATTTATATTGAAGATAAAAAAAGACAAATTGAAATACTATGATAGTGATACTGCAAGCTGTATTGCTAACTTAGCATATTTATCTTTTGAAGAAAAAAATGAAATTATAAAGAGTTATAGTGATAATCCTGAAATATCAATAAATGAATTCTGTAAATTAATACCTGTAACAAGATTATTGCATTTCATAAAAGATGAAAAACCCCATTTTCATAACAATATAAACCCTGCTGATTTATTTAAGGTTATAGCTGTGAAGTCTAAAATGAATAATGAAAGAATTATTGCTCAATCAGGTGCTTTCTTATTATTTGGATTAAATGTAAAAGATCTAGATTTAAGTGAAAATATTGAAGGTATAGAAATTAGTAGCATTGAGATCCATAAAGATAACAAGGAAACTATAAAAAAAGAGCTAGACAGTTTAAACATAAATGATTCATCAATGTTTCCTAGTATTTCTGCTGCCGCTAAATATATTAGTAGTAAGTATAAATGATACTTAACAAAGCGTGCTTTTATAGCTTGCTTTAACACAAACAAAAGACCCTGTTAAAATTCAGCAATTCTTTGAAGACTTTTAATAAATCTCTTTAGGGGGGGTAGATACACCCCTTATTTAATCCACACAATGAAATGATTATGCTCACATCAGAATCCTGCTCACTCTTTAATATCCCCTTCTTTCAATTTTCGCAAATGAAGAAATATTGTCCTGAAGATATTCCTCAGATTAAGTCTGAGTATAAAAAACATTGGGAAATATGGAAAAAACTAAACCTTGATGTTTATCAGAAATTAGGTTTTCCATTTGCTGAACCACATATTGAAAAATGGTGTAATGGTTGGCAAGTTCGGGCGCATTTCTTTGCTTATTATAAATATGAATTTCATCAAAATTCGGCTGCCATTTTATCTGTAATTTTAAATCGCCGACGTTTATCCGTTAGCTTAGATTGGCATTGTTACAGAGCAGATCGCTCGCAAATTAATGTTAGCCAATATAATCAATGGCTATCGCTTTTAGATCAAGAAAAATATGGGGATTTTGATATCTGGCGAGGCACTGAAAGTGAATATGATGATTTTTCTAAAATAAAAGAGATTTCTTTAGACTCTCTTATTTTAGAAAATGAAGAGGACTTTTTCTGTATTGGAAAAAACATAGAGAAAGAAGAATTAGATAACATAGATGTAGCAGAATTTATTTGCCAAACTATTCGAGAATTATTACCGCTTTATGAAACTTGTCATTTATAGCCTAATCAAGCGGTAGGATTTGCATATCTTTTTGCAAATCCTATCGCTTATTGGCATAGTAGACAAATTTGTTGCTGTTTTGCCAAAAACTATGCCAAGTGGACAAAATTGTTGCTAATGTTTATTTTCTTTAAATGTTAGCAACCCCCGATGGCGCTCGTCTCTGACGAGTGCCATTTTTTCTATACTTAAAGTATTTTTCTTTTCTTAAATTACAGCACTCGTCAGAGACGAGCGCTATCTTTTCTATTTTGTAAAAAATTAAGTGAAATTGACCGCTTGTATCACTGCCTTAAGCGGTAAACTGCAACAAAAAAACCGGTTCATGATGAACCGGCTTTTTAATCTGTTCGGCGATTAGCCTTGTGAAGAAATACGTTTCATGTCGGTCATGTAACCGCGTAATTCTTGACCGATATATTCGATCGGGTGGTTACGGATCCCCCTGATGGCGCTCGTCTCTGACGAGTGCCATTTTTTCTATACTTAAAGTATTTTTCTTTTCTTAAATTACAGCACTCGTCAGAGACGAGCGCTATCTTTTCAATTTTG
>NZ_JBGXYA010000047.1:0-60287 GCF_041814905.1 Glaesserella sp.
CCCGATCCGGCGATTTATCGCTACACCTTAGACACCTTAGGCGTTTGTGCCGAACACGCCGTTGCCATAGAAGATTCCTATTATGGTATGATTTCCGCCAAAGGCGCAGGGCTCACCGTTATCGGCTACGAAGAAAAACGCATGATCATCGATCAATCCCCGGCAGATTACATGGGCAAAGACATGTCGGAAATTTTGGCGGTGATTAAACGGCTCCATGCCGAATAAAGTGCGGTCGGATTTTGCAAAGTTTTATGCAAATCGCACCGCTTGTCTCCACTATAAATGACTAAGGAGTAAAAAATGAAAGGTCAATGCTTATGCGGTTCAGTGACAATCACTGCACCCGAGAATAAAAACGTTCATGCCTGCCATTGCGGGACTTGTGTCCGTTGGAACGGCAGTCCGTTATTTTCTTTAAGTTATCAACAAAAATTAGATATTTTAGGTGAAGATTTCATCCAATGTTATCAATCTTCCGAATGGGCGGAACGTGCTTTTTGTAAGAAATGCGGCACGCATTTATATTATCATTTATTAGGTACGGATAATTATGAACTGTCCGCCGGTTTATTTAGTGCGGAAAACGAATTTACCTTAGATCAGGAAATTTATATTGATCGGAAACCGTCTTTTTACTATTTAGGCAATGCTGTTCCTAAATTAACGGAGAAAGAATTTTTAGCAACATTAGGCTTAGAATAAGCAATCAACTTTAAGCAAATTCTTACAAAAACAGAGAAACACAATGAACAACATCCACAACCACAAAATCTTAATCCTTGACTTCGGTTCACAATATACCCAACTGATCGCACGTCGTGTGCGTGAAATCGGGGTTTACTGTGAGCTGTGGGCTTGGGACGTGACGGAAGAACAGATCCGTGAATTTAACCCGACGGGGATTATTCTTTCGGGCGGTCCTGAAAGTACCACCGAAGAAAACAGCCCACGTGCGCCTGAATATGTGTTTAACGCCGGCGTGCCGGTGCTGGGCATTTGCTACGGTATGCAAACCATGGCGATGCAGCTCGGCGGACTGACCGAACCGTCCAGCCATCGTGAATTCGGCTACGCTTCCGTTGATTTACAAGTGCAAGATGCGTTATTTGCAAAATTGAACGATGATCCGACCGCTTGTAGCCCGAAACTCGACGTATGGATGAGCCACGGCGATAAAGTCACTCGATTGCCACACGACTTCCAAACCACGGCAGTAACCTCGACTTGCCCGATTGCAGCGATGTCCGACGAACGCCGTCGTTTCTATGGTGTGCAATTCCATCCGGAAGTGACCCACACTAAAAGCGGTTTAGAGCTATTAAAAAACTTTGTGATCGGCATTTGCGGCTGCGCGACCAACTGGACACCGGAGAATATCATTGAAGATGCCGTTGCCCGCATTAAAGCGCAGGTCGGCGATGACGAAGTGATTTTAGGCCTATCCGGCGGTGTAGATTCCTCCGTCACCGCACTGCTGTTACACCGCGCTATCGGCAAAAACTTGCACTGCGTCTTCGTGGATAACGGCTTATTACGCTTAAACGAAGGCGATCAAGTGATGGAAATGTTCGGCGATAAATTCGGTTTGAACATCATTCGAGTGAACGCGGAAAATCGCTTCTTAGACGCACTCAAAGGCATTGATGAACCTGAAGCGAAACGCAAAACCATCGGCAAAGTGTTCGTCGATGTGTTTGATGATGAATCGAAAAAACTGACATCAGTAAAATGGTTGGCACAAGGCACGATTTACCCAGATGTAATCGAATCCGCCGCCAGCAAAACAGGCAAAGCACACGTTATCAAATCACACCACAACGTCGGTGGCTTACCAGATTATATGAAATTAGGCTTAGTTGAGCCATTACGTGAATTGTTCAAAGACGAAGTGCGTAAAATCGGCTTGGCATTAGGCTTACCGGCAGAAATGCTCAACCGCCACCCATTCCCGGGCCCAGGCTTAGGCGTGCGTGTGTTAGGTGAAATCAAAAAAGAATACTGCGATCTATTACGCAAAGCGGACGCCATTTTTATAGAGGAACTCTATAAATCCGGCTGGTATTACAAAGTCAGCCAAGCCTTTACCGTATTCCTACCAGTCAAATCTGTAGGCGTAATGGGAGACGGACGCAAATACGACTGGGTGGTCAGCCTGCGCGCCGTCGAAACCATCGACTTTATGACCGCACATTGGGCGCACCTGCCGTACGATTTACTCGGTAAAATCTCCAACCGCATTATCAATGAAGTAGACGGCATTTCCCGAGTGGTGTACGACGTCAGTGGCAAACCGCCGGCGACGATTGAGTGGGAGTAAACCCAAATATATTATTCACCATTAAAGTTATCAAAAATCAGCAGCAAAAAAGTGAACATGATGTTCACTTAGACCGTTGACAAACATCAACAGGAATCAAATAAGTTGTAGGGGCAAATCATATTTGCCCCAAACAATCTAAGGAACATAAGGGCAAATGTAATTTGCCCCTACAATCACTTTGTTTATTTGGCATTTTGACAACCCCGCTATTTCAAGAATATCAAGGTTTGTCAGCAATCTGAGTAAACATCATGTTCACTTTTTAATTATTTTTTATCCGACAGGTACGGATAAACCTTTTAGATACCATTTATTTAATTTTTCTTTAAACTCATATTTGCAAAATAATGCTAGAATCAGACCGCTTGTAAACAAATAGGAGGCTGTATGGGATGGATTTCAGCGATTATTGTCGGTGCCGTCATCGGCTGGATTGCCGAAAAAGTCATGAAAAGTGAGATGGGGTTATGTATGAATGTCCTCATCGGTATCATCGGTTCTTCATTAGGGCGTTGGTTGTTTGGCGATCTGCTGGATATCGGTTCCGCTCATGCTGCCGGACGTTTTAACGTATCCGGCTTACTTTTCGGTGTATTGGGCGCTTGTGTACTCATTTTTCTATTACGTCACTTCCGTATCATGAAAAAATAGTGCCGGGCATATCCGTGTTTTACCGACTAAAAAGCCCATTTAAAACCATTCGTCAGAACATTTTTAAATGGGCTTTCACTTCTGTCATAACCTTTTCGGTGTTTGGCGTTACGTTGATAACTACCTTTCCCTTTTCGGTTTCGTTCTACTCGGCTTCTGAATAGCTTATCCGTAACTAATGCTTTTACTGCACTTTCATGAATTTCGCCGCGTTGATGGGCGTAATAATTTGATTTAGTCATTTAAACTCCTATTTTCGTTACATTTTAATTGTCAATTCAAGTCAAAACTTTGCATAGTTTGCCTGAATTAATAGGATTTGTACACCTCAAACTAAAATATTTAGCAAAATTAGATATTCGATAAACTATACAAACAGTTGTAAATAAAGGCTAAATACACTTCATACACATAAAAAGCTAAACTTTAATATATTTTAATTACATTTAATATTATTTGATTGAGTTATGGTTATCAAATACTTAGTATTCGCTCCTTAAACTTATAGTTTATCTTTATTAATTTTTCTTTTCTATTTTTTATTCTTTGTTATTTCATCGAGAGAAAATCTATTATGAGCACCATACGTTACCGTGCCGATATTGACGGTTTAAGGGCTATTGCTGTTTTATCCGTAATCTTATTTCATATTAATCCTTCTTGGCTACCCAATGGTTTTCTCGGCGTCGATATTTTTTTTGTTCTGTCAGGTTATCTCATCACTAAAATCATTAATGATGAAATGTGTTCCGGCACATTTTCATTTATCGAATTTTATAAAAGAAGAGCGAAAAGAATTTTGCCTGTATTCGTATTAGTTCTATCTGCTACCACCATTGCTGCAGCCTTCTTACTACTTAAGCATGATTTTTTTCAGTATTTGAAATCAGCTACTGCATCTCTGTTCTTCGTTGCAAATATTTTTTTCGCTCGTCGTGGCGATTATTTTGATTCATCTTCATCAGAAAGACCGTTATTGCATATTTGGTCCCTTTCCGTAGAAGAACAATTTTACTTTTTCTTTCCTATTTTTTTGCTTCTATGCATTAAATATTTCAGAAATAAAGTACCGTTGATGATATCCGTTCTTATTGTGTTAAGTATTCTTTCACAATTTTTACCGGCATTCGGAATGGAAAAATATTATCTGTTACAAATCCGCGCTTATGAATTATTAATTGGTGCCTTATTTGTTTTTGTCAAACCTCGCCATACTCAAAAACGAGTACCACTGATTTTATTTCTTACCCTTATTGCCATCATGTTTCTACCCAAAGATACTTTACCGGCTAATGGATATATCGAACGTTTGGCAATCTGTTTTATTACCGGTTTACTGATTTTGTTTGGTTATTATCGAGCTCAAGATAACAGTGATTGGGTCTATCGATTGCTCAGTTCCAAGATGATGGTCAGTATTGGTTTAATATCTTATTCGTTGTATTTATGGCATTGGGTCATTTTATCTTTACTGCGTTATGTTTATATGGACAACGTTTTACCGCCCCATATTATTATCACTGCCGTTATAGCCATGTTCGCTTTAGCTTATGCCTCTTTTCGCTTAGTAGAAAATCCGATACGCAGAATGAAAGGGATAACTAACAAACAATTTGCAGGTGGAATGCTCGCTTATTTTTTATTGATCGTTCCTGTCGGCGGACTAATTTACTACACGGATAAAGCTGCGGATGAACAAAGCCATCTGACTTGGGAACTAACGGGGATTTGTCATGATACCGTTTTAGATAGCGGCTGTGCGAAGGGAGATACCCGACTCCCCCCCAACATCTTAATTGCCGGAGATTCTCATGCCGGGCAATATAATATGTTTATTAACGAAGTCGGTAAAAAAGAAGGTTGGTCTGCCGATCTCATTTCTTCAAACACTTGTGCCGTGGCTATAGGTTTCAGACTTCCGCCGGATAATCGCCGAGCTGAACGTTGTAATGCCTACGTACAATATATCGAAAACAATATCAATAAATACCAAACTGTTATGTTCATGGAGCGTTGGATGATTTATTTGCAATACAAAGACTTTTTACCTCTTTTCGAACAAACCTTGCAGGATTTGATCAAACAAGGAAAAGAGATTTATGTCTTTAAGGACAACCCTCTTTCGCATTATCCGGTATTGAGAAAATACCATTTAGAACAACGAGGTATTTTCATTGATTATCTCACTGAATCTCGTAAGCAAGAGATTGAGAATAATCACAAGGCCAATGTCATAATTAAACAGATTGTGGATAAATATCCCGAAGTTCATTGGGTGGATCTTTCAGAATTCATTCCGAATGATTTTATGAGTGATAACCTGCCGGTTTATCGCGATTATGATCATTTTAATCCTTATGGTGCTCAAAAACTGGCATTAGAATTTATTGAACTACAAAGGTTGCTGAAAAAGCAATAACCCCCGATGAACAAACCGCCTGCTTCTCAGGCGGTTTGTTTTTAATGCTTAACCATAAAAAATTTGTATATAAATAACGAAAAACAGTCCTATAAGAACAGTAGAAAAAACAGTATAATCCGCGTTAATTTCATCGCATTCAGAATAATCAAGATCAAGCGGTGGTTTTTACTTGCAATTTCGCACGACTTAATTATTCACTCCTTATGAACTGTTGACAAAATCAACATTCAAAAAAGACGCGTTATGTGAGCAGACATTTTGTAAAAAGAGAGAAATCGTTATGAAAAAAGAAGAAATCGGACATCATTTTTTGGCTCGTTTAGGTAAAACACGTTTACGTCCGGGTGGAAAAGTCGCCACAGATTGGCTGATTGCAAACGGTGACTTTAGAAAAGAAAAAAAAGTATTAGAAGTTGCTTGTAACAATGCTACAACCGCCATTGAAATCGCAAAACAGTTTGGCTGCCAAATTGTCGGAGTGGATATTGATGAAGACGTTTTAGAAAAAGCCCGCCAAAATATTAAAGACAACCAGGTAGAGGAACTGATACAAGTTCAACGTGCTAACGCAATGAAGCTCCCTTTTGATGATAACAGTTTTGATATTGTTATTAATGAAGCCATGCTGACAATGTTACCGAAAGAAGCCAAAGAAAAAGCGATTCGCGAATATCTGCGCGTACTTAAACCGAACGGTTTTTTACTGACTCACGATTTACTGCTTGACTCAGATGAAAACGATGCGGTTCTTGAAAAGTTGCGTGAAGCGATCAATACAACCGTTTCCCCATTATCAAAACAAGAATGGAAAGAAACATTCTTAAATAGCGGTTTCCGCAATGTTGAGACATTTACCGGCGAAATGAGTTTACTTTCGCCTAAAGGTCTTATTCATGATGAAGGTGTACTAGGCGCAATGAAAATCGTCGGGAATGCACTGAAACCGGAAAATCGTGACACATTCAAAAAAATGTTCCAAACCTTAAATGATCCTAATAATAAATTAGGTTTCATTGCTGTTTGTAGCCAAAAATAGTCGTCATTTTCTTTCCCCCTCTTCGGGTTGTGAAAGAGGGGGTATTTTTAATATTACAGGATAATAATAATGTTCGAATTGTTCCAAAACTGGTATAAGCAAAAATTCGGTGATCCGCAAACAGCTGCACTTTTAGCTATTGTATTCGTCGGTTTTGGTATTATTTATTTTTTCAGTAGCCTCATCATGCCGCTATTGGTGGCAATTGTTTTCGCTTATTTATTAGAATGGCCGATCCGCTTTCTCAGCTTTAAGCTAAAATTTCCACGGATGCTAAGCCTCATTATTGTGCTGGGCGGTTTTATATCACTTTCCATTTTCCTTTTTGTTGTGATGCTACCCATGTTGTGGAATCAGGCAATGACGTTTTTAAAAGATTTGCCTTCTATGTTCAATTTATTGAATGCTTGGTTAGAAGCATTACCGGAACACTACCCGGAGCTAATCGACTATGCGATGCTCGACTCTATTATGTCGACTTTAAAAAGTAAAATTGTCGGTTTTGGCGACCCGTTATTGGCATTCTCTCTTAACTCCTTAGTCAGTTTGGTTGGTTTGGGGGTTTATGCTTTTTTAGTACCGTTAATGGTGTTTTTTTTGCTCAAAGATAAAACCCTGTTTATTCGCTCGACAGTCAAATTTATGCCGAAAAATCGCCGTCTTGCAACCCGTGTTTGGGGAGAAATGCAACAACAAATCGCCAATTATATTCGCGGTAAATTCTTAGAAATTTTAATTGTCGGTATCGCGACCTACATTATTTTCCTGTTTTTCGATTTACGCTATCCGCTACTACTCTCCGTGGCTGTAGGACTTTCGGTTTTAGTGCCTTATATCGGTGCGGTGTTGGTAACGATTCCGGTTGCTTTAGTTGCTTTATTCCAATTCGGTTTATCGCCTGATTTCTACTATTTATTGCTCGCCTTTGTTATCAGCCAATTATTAGACGGTAACTTAGTTGTGCCATTTTTATTCTCTGAAGCAGTCAATTTACATCCTCTCACCATTATTGTCGCAGTAATTATATTTGGCGGACTTTGGGGATTCTGGGGTGTCTTTTTCGCTATCCCATTAGCAACCTTAGTAAAAGCAGTATGGAATGCTTTACCGTCAACCAACAATGAAGAAGAACTAAACCAATAAATTAATGTCACAGCGATAAATTTTCGGGAAAGATTACCTATGTCGACAAAAAAAGAGCGTACACCTCGTCATCCTAATTTAAAGAAATTAAATAAAGTGATTGCGATTGGCGGAGGCCACGGCTTAGGTCGTGTATTATCTGCTCTATCCTTTTTACGTAGTCGTCTTGTCGGGGTTGTAGCAACAACAGACAATGGTGGTTCTACCGGCAGAATTCGTGTCCAACACGGTGGCATCGCGTGGGGAGATCTACGAAATTGTCTTACCCAAATCACCGTTAAACCAACCGTTGCTTCCGCCTTGTTTGAATACCGTTTTGGCGGCGAAGGCGAATTATCCGGACATAATTTAGGTAATCTGATTCTAAAAGCGTTAGAAGATATGAAAATTCGACCGCTTACCGGTCTCGACTTAGTGAGAGATTTACTACACGTTCGAGTCGGATTAATGCCGATGTCCGAACAACCGGTTCACCTCGCCAGCCATTTAGTTTCAGGTAAAACCATTGTCGGCGAAGTTTCAATTGATGCATTAACCGAACTTCCGCAGCAACTTTTCTTAGAACCCAATGTAGCTGCAACCCCTGAAGTCTTGGATGAAATCAAAAAAGCCGATCTGATTTTACTTGGCCCGGGTAGTTTCTTAACCAGTATTATGCCTAGTCTTTTAATTTCAGAGATTGCCGAAGCCATTCAGCAATGTCATGCTAAAGTTATCTTTATTGACAACATCGGTAGAGAACGAGGTATTGCGGGTACACTTTCACTCAATCATCGCATAATTTGGTTGGAGCGAGCCATTGGATTTGGACGTTTAGACGGTGTGATTACAGTACCGGAAGAGCCCTCGATTTTACCGGACCATATCACGGTATTCCGCCAAGATTTACACGCGGATGATGTTTCCTACCGGCATGATCGCCACCTACTCAGCAAAGCGATCAACGACATTTTAGAATTATTTTAGGCTTGCAAGCGGTCTGTTTTACGTATAAATTTGCAAATTTTTAATTTCAGCCCCTTTTAAGGACATTGTGTGCTTGTAACCGACTTTCATTTTGACTTACCGGACGAACTTATCGCCCGTTATCCTACCACAGAGCGCACCGCCAGCCGTTTGCTTTATCTCAACGGCACAAGCGGTGAATATCAAGACCAACAATTTAATGATTTACTCTCTCACATCCATCCGGGAGATCTGCTTATTTTCAACAATACCCGCGTAATTCCCGCACGTCTTTACGGACGCAAAGCCAGTGGTGGTAAATTAGAAGTGTTGGTGGAACGTGTTTTGGACGCTCACCGTTGTCTGGCTCATATCCGTGCCTCAAAAGCGCCAAAAGTAGGCACCGAGATAGTCTTAGGCGAAGATAAATTAGGTGAAGGAAACGGATTTAAAGCAATAATGACGGCACGCCACGAGGCGTTATTTGAACTGCATTTCGAGGAAGAGCAACCTTTATTCGACTTGCTGCAACAAGCAGGACATATGCCGCTTCCGCCTTATATTGACAGACCCGATGAAGAAAGCGACCAAGAACGTTATCAAACGGTTTACAGCCAAGTCTTAGGCGCTGTTGCCGCTCCGACTGCCGGGCTACATTTTGACCACGCGACGTTACAACAATTACACCAAAAAGGTGTGAATACCGCATTTGTGACACTACACGTTGGGGCGGGGACTTTCCAGCCGGTTCGAGTAAAAACTATCGAAGATCATAAAATGCATTCCGAATATGCTGAAGTCAGCCAAGATGTTGTCGATAAAATTTTGGCAACCAAAGCAAACGGGAAACGCGTGATTTGCGTTGGAACCACTTCCGTCCGCTCCATTGAAAGCGCGGCGCAGGCAGCTGAAAAAGAGGGAAAAGCAATCGCACCGTTTTATTCGGATACGGCTATTTTTCTCTATCCGGGCAAACCATTCCGCATTGTTGATGCATTAGTGACAAACTTCCATTTACCGGAATCCACATTAATCATGCTGGTTTCTGCTTTTGCTGGTTATCATCACTGTATGGCAGCATATCAGCACGCGGTTGAAGCCAAATATCGTTTTTTCAGCTACGGCGATGCCATGTTTATCACTAAAAATCCGAATGCTGAACACGATATTCCGTAATTTTATCTTAGGATGGGTTTCCTTACCCATCCGAAAAACGCTCTGATTATTCTCCTAAATAGCTGCTATACCACGGGCTCCAACGGCTTCTTGCGGTGTCAATATCATAGCGTTGCGAAAAAAAATCCACCTTAATCATACCTACCTTTGCCGTATTTAACACTGTTGTTCGATAGTGAGCCAAACGTTCAACAACTTGTTGGTTCGGATGTTTCCACGGGTTCCAACGCCCCGCCGAAATGATGGCAACATCAGGCTGTGTATGAGCAAGCAAAGTCTGGCTGGTACTGCTTCTGCTACCATGATGCCCGACTTGCAGAAAATTGATTTTACCGATCTGTTGAGCATAGTAACGCTCTTGTTCTATTCCACTATCCCCGGTCCACAGAATTTTATATTGCCCGATTTTCACAAGCAGTACACAGGAATCTTCATTTTTTGCCCGTTCTGCAATAGTAAGCGGATAAACAGCTTCCATTTTCACCGCGCCGAATTGCCACTGTTGTCCGGCAACACAAGGCTCAAAAACCGTTTGTATCGCATTATTTTTACCGGACAAAATCACTTTTGCCTGCGGGTATTCTGCGGTTAATGCTTTTAAACCGCCGGCATGATCGTTATCGTCATGGCTGATAATAATCGCCTCTACCTCAATCCCTTGTCTACGCAAATAAGGCAGAATTTCCGTTTCAGCCATCGAGCCATCCGACCAACTTGCACCGGAATCGTAAATTATTGCTTGTTTCCGACCGCTTGTTTGAAAAATCAACGCCATTGCCAAGCCTTGTCCGACATCAAAATTGATCCATTGAACCTGCGGTTCGGGAAAAATCCATTTCGGCAACGCATAAGCTCGATTAAACAGCAATACCACAACTACGGCATAAACCCGATAACGTTTAGGAGATGGATTTAGCCATACATAGAGCAACAGTAACAATAGCAAATTCAGCGAAATAAACAGCCACTGCTGTGTGTAAGAGAGCGGAAACCAATAAGATGCCATGGGCGTAAGTAACGCCAAACTCCCTTGCCCAACCCAATCCGCCAATTGCCAAGTAGACCATAGATTATCCGTCACCAAGCTGAATAAAATCAATGGCACCAAAATAAAGCTGTATAACGGTACAATCAGCAAATTTGCAGGCAACGCGAGTACTGACGAACCGTCGAAAAACAGAAATTGTACCGGTGAAAAAACCAGCCAAATACCGATTTGAAGATGGAGCAATGAAGCAAACAAGCGGTACGTTTTGCCGAATTTTTTGCAAAAAAATAAAGATTGCCATTGGTAAAAAGGAAAGCATTGATACCAAAAAATCAAACTGGCGACAGCTAACACAGACAGCCAAAAACTGCCCGACAGCAAGGCAAGCGGATCTAACAGCAATAGGAGCGCAACCCCACGCCACCACAACTGCCAAGGCGTGTAATGTCGACGAAAAAACCGACAACATAAAACCAGTGAAATGGCAATTAACGTTCTGACGGTTGGAATGGCAAACCCGGCTAAAAAACAGTAACCGAATGCCGATAACCAACCGATAATTTTTGCAAAAAAATAGCCGGAACCGACCGCTTGTAATAACGAAAATCGAAGTCCTAACCAATACACCGCTCTTGCCAATCCAAAGCCGAAAACAAACGTCAAACCAATATGTAAACCGGAAATTGCAATCAGGTGGGCGGTGGTTGTTTGTTGGAAAACTTGCCAATCCTGTTGACTCATCCAAGCTCTCTCACCAAAAGCTAAAGCCAATAACAACCCTTGAGACGGTAATTTTTCCGTTTGCTGTTTGACCCGATACAGCCATGCTGTTCGTATCGGTTTGCCGGCGTTTTGTGCTATGCGTTCAACTTTTTTGACCGAACCGGTTTGTCGAATATCTTGTGCAAAAAGCCACTTTTGGCGATCAAAATTACCGTGATTCAGTCGCCCTGAAATTGGGCGTAAATTGAGTTCTGCACGATATTTCTCATGTAGAATCAAAGGTTGTTCGCTTTGCCAAATCAAATAAATCTGTTCACCATTTTCCCGTTGCGCGATGGCGGTCTGATAATCTTGTTGACGAAGAATTTGCCTGATAAGAATCATTTCGGTCACATTTTCTGCTTTCACACGGTTTGCTCGCTCTGCAATGTCAACAATTTGTCCATAACTCATGGCGAGTATCAAGCCCAATCCGCCAAGCAGTAGAGAACGGCAAAATAGCGACCACAAACAGATCAACATTGCAATCATCATCCCCCAACTCAACCACGCTTGCGGCAGCCATAAAATCGGCAATAGGAGTAGAACAAAATATTGGCAGAATCGATCTAAATTCATCTTTCATACAAAAAGGATAAATAATCGCAGTATGCCGTTTAACCGAAAATAGAAAAGAGAGGAAGGAAAATTTGTCGATGAGGTTCACAAAAAAAACGGGGCGACTGCCCCGTTTATAATTTGAAAAGACGATTATTTTTGATCATCCGCCATACTGACTGCCGCTGTAAATAATACATCGGTTGAAGAGTTGATTGCCGTTTCAGCCGAATCTTGGATAACACCGATAATAAAACCAACACCGATAACTTGAGCAGCTACATCATTCGGAATATGAAATAAGCTACACGCCAACGGAATCAATAATAATGAACCGCCCGCAACGCCCGAGGCACCACAAGCACAGATTGACGCAACAACACTTAATAATAATGCTGTTAAGAAATCAGGTTGAATACCTTGGGTATAAGCCGCCGCTAAGGTTAATACCGTGATGGTAACGGCTGCCCCTGCCATATTAATGGTTGCACCTAACGGAATAGAAACGGAATAAATTTCTTCTTTCAAGCCTAAACGTTTTGCCAACGCCATATTCACCGGAATATTTGCCGCAGAACTACGAGTAAAGAAGGCTGTTACACCGCTTTCACGCAAGCAAGTGAAAGTAAGCGGATACGGATTACGACGGATTTTCCAATAAACCAAAAGCGGATTTAAAACAAATGCCACGATAGCCATTGCACTTAACAATACCGCAAGTAATTTAGCATAATCTTCAAAAGCCTCTAAACCGTTTACGGCGATAGTTTCCGATACTAGACCGAATACGCCGATCGGTGCAAATGCGATCACTATTTTTACTACGAAAGAGACTGCATTGGAAAGATCGTTTAGTAATACTTTTGTACTTGGTGCACCGTGACGTAAAGCGATACCGAGACCGATTGACCAAACCAAAATACCGATAAAATTACCGTTCGTAATTGCTCCCAACGGATTATCCACCAAGTTAAAAATAACGCCTTTAAGCACTTCACCCACACCTTGTGGCGGAGCCAAGCTTTCAGGACTTGCAACTAACTTTAATGTCGTTGGGAATAGCACACTTAACACCACGGCAATTAAAGCCGCACCAAAAGTACCGATTAAATAAAGGAGAAGAACCGGTTTTAAACGACCATCCGTACCAATTTCCTTATTCGCTATTGCGGCAAGTACAAGAGAGAAAACCAAGATCGGGGCAATTGCACGTAATGATTTCACGAAAAATTGACCTAATACGCCAACATTTTTCGCCCATTCAGGCATAACGAGTGCAAGCACTACACCTAACACAAGACCAATGGCAATGCGTAACACAAGGTTACCGCCTAGGATTTTAGAAGATAAAGAAGAGTTGCTCATAAAGCTTCCTACTAGAACAAAAAAAGAATGAACGGCTGGCCGTCCATCCACCCAATTTAGGCGGATGAGATTAACGGAAAAAGTGGCATAAGTGAATAGTTTCCCACCATTTATTTAAACTATTTTTGATTTTTTAAAATAACTTTAATTTTTAAAGTCTTTTTTTAACATTCGTCTAAAACAACGCTTATAGCTATTTTCGCTTTCTCTTGTTTAAGGTAAAATATTGACAAGTTTTTATATTTATTAAAGGGACTCGATGAAACCTGAAAACAAAGCTAATTTCAAGCGTATTGTCCGCGCAACAGGCTACTCAATTAAAGGATTAAAAAGTGCTTATATTCATGAAGCCGCATTTCGCCAAGAAGTTTGGCTATCTCTAGTTATTATTCCTCTCGGTTTATACTTGGGTAACGGCGCCATCGAAAAAGTACTGTTAGTCGGCTCGGTCTTACTTGTTCTAATGGCAGAGCTGTTAAATAGCGCAGTAGAGTCAGTGGTCGATCGAATCGGTCCGGAGTATCATGAATTATCCGGTAGAGCCAAAGATATTGGCTCGGCAGCTGTATTTGTCGCGATGGTGATTACTGGCATGACTTGGGGATTAATCCTATTTTTCTGATATGTATAAAATGATCAAACTATTCTGTCTGCTGTTATTGATTGTTGGTGGTGCCATGGGCTACGTATACACACAAAAGAAAGATATTATTGAAATCATTACAGAAGAAGAGAAACTTGCCAAACCGCTGGTATCACAAGACCAACCGTTACCGAATGTTACGATTGATCGTTTGCTTGTCTTAAAAGGCAAGCGTCAAATGTGGGCATATCAAGGTGAAAAGTTAATTAAAATTTATCCGATTGCTCTTGGTTTCAACCCTATCGGACACAAGCAGTTTGAAGGCGATGGTAAAACGCCGGAAGGTATTTACCGAATTAATGAGCGAAATCCAAATAGCGCTTATCATAAAAATTTAGGCGTATCCTATCCGAATAAAATCGATAAAGAATATGCCGAATCACAAGGAAAGTCACCCGGCGGATTGATCAAGATTCACGGGCTACGCAATGGAAGCGGCTCAATCGGACGGCTCCATTTATTAAAAGATTGGACTCATGGCTGTATTGCCGTCACCAATGAAGAAATTGACGAACTTTATCAACGCGTAAAACATAATGCTGAGATAGATATTCGTCCTTAACACAGATAGTTTTATCAATCATATTCATAAAAAGGTACTCTTATGAAATTTACTAAAACCCTGCTCTCTGTTTCTCTACTTACCGCCACAACAGCAATGGCGTACGAAGCGGATAAAACTTACCGTTTTACCGTTCTACATACTAACGATACCCACGGTCACTTCTGGAAAAACGATAAAAGTGAATATGGATTTTCTGCACAAAAAACTGCCATTGATAATGTCCGTAAAGAAGTTGAAGGACAAGGCGGTTCGGTAATTTTACTTAACGCGGGCGATTTCAATACCGGTGTACCTGAATCCGATATGCAAAACGCAAAACCGGATATCGAAGGGATGAATATGTTAGGCTACGAAGCCGCCACACTCGGTAACCATGAATTCGACTACCCTCTTCAAGTGTTAGAAATGCAAGAAAAATGGGCGAATTTCCCTTTCCTCTCTGCAAATATCATTAATAAAAAAACCGGCAAGCCATTAGTGCAACCTTATGTTATTTTAGATAAAAACGGTTTAAAAATAGCGGTAATCGGTTTAACTACGGAAGATACAGCTAAATTAGGCAATCCGGATGTCACCGATAATGTCGTTTTCCATAACCCGATTGAAACGGCAAAAGATACGCTTGCAAAAGTCAACAAAAAAGAAAAACCGGATGTACGTATTGCGTTAACCCATATGGGTTATTACCCTGACGAACAGCACGGTTCAAACGCACCGGGTGACGTGACTCTCGCCCGCCAACTTAACAAAGGCGCATTTGATTTAATTATCGGTGGCCACACACACGATACCGTTTGTGTCGATGAAAAAGGTGCATTCAAAACCAAATATACTCCGGGAGAAGAGTGTAAACCGGATTTCCAAAACGGCACGTGGATCGTTCAAGCCGGCGAATGGGGTAAATATTTAGGTCGTGCGGACTTTGAATTCAAAAACGGCGAAACCAAATTAGTCAAATATGAATTAATCCCAATTAACCTTAAACAACGCATTAAACTGGAAGACGGTAAATCCGATTATAAACTTTACCAATCAGAAATAGCCGAAGATCCTGCAGTATTAGTACACTTGAAAAAATACCAAGATGAAGGCGACAAATTGCTTGGTGTAAAAGTAGGTGATGTAAAAGGCGCCTTAGAAGGCGACCGTAAAGCGATTCGCTTCCACCAAACCAACTTAGGTCGTTTAATCGCACAATCACAAATGGAACGTGTAAAAGCGGATGTCGGTATCATGAACTCAGGCGGTATTCGCGCATCTATTAACGAAGGACCGACAACCTATAAAGATTTATTAACCGTTCAACCGTTCGGTAACATGATCTCTACCGTAGATTTAACCGGTCAAGAATTACTTGATTTGTTAAATGTCGTTGCATTAAAAGAGCCTGACACCGGTGCTTATCCGCAATTTGCCGGTCTGTCTATGATTGTTGACCGCACGGCGAAACAAGTTTCCGATGTAAAAGTCGGCGGACAACCGCTTGATTTAGCCAAAAAATATAAAGTTTCTCTCCCTGACTATTGCGCAAACGGCGGTGACGGTTATCCATTGTTGAAAAAACATCCGAGCTATGTCAACACTGGCTTTATTGATGCGGAAATGTTGAAAAAATACTTTGAAGAAAACTCACCGATCGATGCATCGAAATACGATCCGAAAAACGATATTATTTTCAAATAATCTTTGACAAGCGGTCTGATTTGCAAATTGTTTTACCAATTCGACCGCTTGTAACTCCTCCATGGCACGCTGTTATGCGTGCCATTATTTTATCGCCAAAATAGCCATATCGTCCGCAAACCATTAAAATGAGCATACAAGCGGTCACTTTCGCCTATTATTTTGCAAATTACCTTGAATAAAGAAATGCTATGGATATGAACAATCAATATCTCAAAACCCTTCTTGCGGATTTCAATCTGCGTCAAAAAACCGACTTTGCCACGAGTGAGGTGATTCCGCTATTACATCAACGCAGTCGGTTTTACGACGACTTATTGCAACTGCTTTGGCGTCAATACGGCTTTGCCGATCGAGCCGATCTCGCTCTGCTTGCCGTAGGCGGTTACGGCAGAAAAGAGATGTTCCCGCTATCGGATTTGGATATTTTGGTACTCACGGCAAACCCTATTACTGAAAACGACCGTAGCCGCTTAAATGAAATGTTTAATTTGTTATGGGACAGTAAACTTCAAGTCGGCGCATCAATCCGAACTATCGAAGAATGTATCGACATCGGCAAAAAAGAGATTTCCGTTGCCACCAATATGTTTGAAAGCCGCTGTATTTTTGGTAATGAAAAACTATGGCAAACCTTGATGGAAAATTTATACCATTCGGATTTCTGGAAATTAGAGGACTTTTTCCAAGCCAAAATAGCCGAAAAAGAAGAACGTTACGCCCGCTACAACAACACAAGCTACAACCTCGAGCCCGATCTCAAACATAGCCCGGGCGGTTTGCGAGATCTGCATTTATTGTCATGGATTATGCTGCGCCATTATGGTGTCTATTCGATTGAACAAATGCACGCCAAAGGCATTCTTTTTCCGGAAGAATATCAAGAGCTAAAACAGGCGGAATCGCTGCTTTTTCGTATGCGTTTCGGCTTGCATTTACAATTAAAACGCTACGACAACCGCCTGCGCTTCGATCGCCAATTACAACTCAGTGAACAACTTGGCTACCGCGGTGAAGGCAATCAACCGGTAGAAATGATGATGAAACATTTCTTTCAAGCAACGCAATCCATCTCACAACTTACCCAATTGGTACTGAACAGTTTTGAACAAACCGTTTTTCAGGATTTGCAAAAAATCGGCGCAAACCAACCGCTTGATGCGTCTTTTTTCCTACGCGATAACACCATTTTCGCCGTCAATCCGATTATTTTTCAGAAAGAACCGCACAGTATTCTTGATCTGTTTTTCCACTTGACCCAACATCCGAATGCCACGGTTTCTGCCACTACATTACGCAACTTGCGTTTAACATTACAGAAATTACCGCAGCCATTAAGCGAATCAGCGAAGGCTCGCCAACGTTTCATTCAGCTGTTTGAACAGCCGAATGTGATCAAAAAAGCGATCGTACCGATGCACCAACTTGGCGTACTCAGTGCCTATTTACCACAATGGCAAGGCATTGAAGGCTTAATGCAGTTCGACCTGTTTCATATTTATACAGTGGACGAACATAGCGTTCGGGTCATGTTGAAATTGGAGAGTTTTCTGGATCCTCAGAATCATGAACACTATCCGCTATGTTGCGAGCTGTTTCCAAGGCTCCTCGATCGCCGGCTGATCTATCTTGCCGCACTGTTCCACGATATTGCCAAAGGACGAGAAGGCGATCATGCCAAAGTCGGTGCCGTTGATATGCGCGAATTTGCCGAAAAACACGGTTTTAATCAAACGGAAACCGATTTTATGGTATGGTTGGTCGCTGAGCATTTAACAATGTCAACCACAGCACAACGCCGAGATATTCACGACCCGGATGTGGTGAAAGAATTTGCCAAAATTGTCGGCAACCGCAATGCACTGTCAGCACTGGTGTGCTTAACCATTGCCGATATTTGTGCGACTAACGAAACCTTATGGAATGATTGGAAAAGCACGCTCTTCCAAAATTTGTACCGGTTCACCGTACAACAACTGAAACTGGGAGATGATAAATCCATCGATTATTTGCAAATAGCGGCAATGAATAAAGCCAAAGCATTAACCGAACTCAGTAAGCAGCTCACCCATATTCAACAAAATCTGGTCACGACATTTTGGCATAGTTGCCCTGAAAGCTACTTTGTTCGAAACAGTGAAACACAACTGATTTGGCATGCGTTGGGTGTTGTACAAAATCACAGCTTACCGATGGTGTTGGTCAGCAACGAGTATGCCCGCGGAGCAACGGAAATTTTTGTCTATTGTGAAGACCAACCGCAACTGTTCGCACGTATCGCTCAAACGCTTAGCCAAAAGAAAATCAGTATTCACGATGCACAAATTATTACCTCCGATAACGGCTTAGTGTTGGATAGTTTTATTGTTACCGAAACTAACGGACAACCTTTAAGTGATGAACGCATCCTGTTTATTTATAACGCCTTAGTCGCCACCTTAAGTTCATCGAAAAAAACGGCATTTAAATTAACCAAACAACCGGTGAAACATCAATCTTTTAAACGAAAAACCAAAGTTCGCTTTTTGACTCATTCTCATCCTAACCATACCGGTTTTGAACTTTTTACCCTTGATCGAGAAGGTTTATTGGCACAAATCGGTTTTATTTTTAGTCAGTTGGATTTGAATTTAGTTAACGCCAAAATCACCACAATCGGCGAACGGGTCGAAGACTTTTTTGTCGTAACGACTAAAGAAAATCTCGCATTAAACGAACAAGAGAAAAAGATATTAAAATCACATATTTTGCAAGAACTCTCGAATGAGTAATTTGCAAATTCTTCGGCAAATCAGACCGCTTTAAGCTATACTTGCGCCCGATTTATCGATATTTTTAAAGATAAGGAACCAAATGAACAAGTTGATTAAACTCATTTCACTCACGACGCTACTGGCTTTAGCCGGCTGTCAGTCCATTTTAGACGCACCGACGACCGTAGAAAAACCCGCCGTGGAAATCGCTCACAATGACCCGCAATGGCAGCAACACTTAGCACAGTTATCGCAAATTAAAGCCTATGCGGCTAAAGGTCAGTTTGGTTATATTTCCCCACAGGAACGCTTCTCGTCCCATTTCGATTGGCAATATAAAACGCCTACGGATTTCGGCTTAACGCTCTCTTCCAACTTATCAAGTAAATCACTCAAACTGCAACGTAACCGCTATGGAATGACCATTTCCGATAGCGAAGGAAATTCACGTACGGAAGCGGACGTTAATGCCTTAATGGAAGAAATTATCGGCGTTTCTTTCCCAATCGATCAGTTTGCTTATTGGGTAAAAGGTCAACCCGAAAACGGCAGCCGCTATATTGTTAACGAAAAACGCCAATTAGCGCAATTCGACTACCCGATTCGAGGTTCGGTTTGGAAAGCCGGTTTTATCGAATACCACCAAGATCGCACACCGAATCTACCGAAATTAATCGTGTTGGAAAACGGGGCACAAACTTTAAAAATCCGTATCGATCAATGGACTTACTAATGAACGAACGCTTTACTTTTCCCAGCCCTGCGAAACTGAATCTATTTTTATATATCACCGGCAAAAGGGCTGACGGTTATCACGAATTGCAAACATTATTTCAATTTTTAACCTTTGGTGATGAAATTGAAATTGAGATCACCGAAGATCCGAACATTGTTCTCACAAATAATTTAGAGGGTGTTGAACCTGAGCAAAATCTGATTTACCGATCTGCAAAACTTTTGCAAAAACAGACCGCTTGTAAACTCGGAGCCAAAATCGGTGTGACTAAACGCCTTCCGATGGGAGGCGGTGTCGGTGGCGGCTCGTCAAATGCGGCAACGGTATTAGTCGCTCTCAATCATTTATGGAAAACCGGATTATCCCTTGAAACTTTAGCGGAAATGGGGTTGAGTTTAGGAGCGGATGTGCCGATTTTTGTACGCGGCTTTGCCGCTTTTGCCGAAGGTGTCGGTGAAAAACTTACACCTTGCCGACCTAAAGAGAAATGGTATTTGGTGTTAAAGCCCGAAGTATCCATTTCTACCGCACTGGTTTTTCAACATCCCGATTTACCGCGTAATACGCCGAAGCGAAAATTAGAACAACTTTTAAACGAAAAATGGACAAACGATTGCGAAAAAATTGTCCGAGATCACTATTCAGAGGTTGATGAATTGCTCACGTGGTTGTTACAATATGCGCCGTCTCGGTTAACAGGTACAGGATCCTGTGTATTTGCCGAATTTGAAACGGAAGAAGAAGCACGCCGTATCTTTTCCCTAAAGCCTGAGCATATAAAAGGCTTTGTTGCTCAAGGCCAAAATGTTTCACCTTTACACCAAAAACTCAATTTATTTTCCTAAATTTAACCCAGAGGTTACCTTACAATGCCTGATATTAAACTCTTCGCAGGAAACGCTACTCCCGAATTGGCAAAGCGAATTGCTGAACGTCTTTACATCTCCCTTGGTGACGCAACAGTAGGTCGTTTCAGCGATGGTGAAATCCAAGTACAAATCAATGAAAATGTACGTGGTGGGGACATTTTTATTGTGCAATCTACCTGCGCACCGACAAATGACAATTTAATGGAATTAATCGTTATGGTCGACGCATTACGTCGCGCTTCAGCCGGTCGTATTACCGCAGTGATTCCTTATTTCGGCTACGCTCGTCAAGATCGCCGTGTCCGTTCTGCTCGTGTACCCATCACGGCAAAAGTGGTTGCCGATTTCCTCTCCAGCGTAGGTGTTGACCGCGTTTTAACCTGTGACCTTCACGCAGAACAAATTCAAGGCTTCTTCGATGTACCGGTTGATAACGTATTCGGTTCACCGGTATTACTTGATGACATTCTGAAAAAATCCGATTTAGTGAATCCTATTGTTGTTTCACCGGATATCGGCGGTGTCGTTCGTGCCAGAGCCGTTGCCAAATTACTCAATGATGCAGATATGGCGATTATCGACAAACGCCGTCCGAAAGCGAACGTTTCTCAAGTAATGCATATTATCGGTGATGTCGCCGACCGTGACTGCATTTTAGTTGACGATATGATCGACACCGGCGGTACGTTAGTGAAAGCGGCGGAAGCATTAAAAGAACGTGGTGCGCGTCGTGTCTTTGCGTATGCAACTCACGCCGTATTCTCCGGTACTGCAGCGAAAAACTTAGCAAATGAAGCGTTAGATGAAGTCGTTGTTACTGACACTATCCCTCTTTCCGCTGAAATTCGTGCATTGAATAAAGTTCGCGTACTGACATTATCCGGTATGCTTGCTGAAGCGATTCGCCGAATCAGTAATGAAGAATCAATTTCTGCTATGTTCAGCCATTAATTATTTAAAGCCCGAAAATATTCGGGCTTTTTGTTATTCACCGATATTAATGCGTAACAATACACCCTGTAACTCGTTTTATGTACTCACTTATTCGAAAATTTCTGTTCTCAATGGATGCGGAAAATGCGCATCAATTTTCCGTTCAAGCGCTCAAAATTCTCGGTCATTTACCGATTTCACCAAGCTGTTTTATCCCTGAAAATCCCGTGAATGTAATAGGGTTACGCTTCAAAAATCCGATTGGTTTGGCAGCCGGTGCGGATAAAAACGGTGAGGCGATTGACGGTTTTGCCAAATTAGGCTTTGGCTTTATTGAAGTCGGCACCGTGACCCCTGTCGCGCAAGACGGTAACCCTCGCCCCCGCCAATTTCGTTTACTTGAAGCAGAAGGTATTATTAATCGTAACGGTTTCAACAACTTAGGCGTTGATGTACTGATTGAAAATGTGAAAAATGCTAAATATAACGGTGTACTGGGAATTAATATCGGAAAAAACGCCACCACGCCTATTGAACGGAGTTTTGACGACTATCAAATCTGTTTACGCAAAGTCTATCAGCACGCCGGTTATATTACGGTGAATATCTCTTCTCCGAATACGAAAAACTTGCGCTCGTTACAATACGGCGAAGCCTTGGATGATTTATTAAAAGCATTGAAAGCAGAACACGCGCAGCTGGCGCAAAGACAAGGCGTTTACAAGCCGCTTGTATTGAAAATTGCACCTGATCTCAGTGCAAACGAAATTGCTTCGGTAGCAGACAGCTTGATTCGTCATAATATTGACGGTGTGATTGCGGGTAATACGACCCTTTCACGAGATACGGTAGCAGGACTGCCCCACTGCGATCAGCAAGGCGGATTAAGCGGCAAGCCGTTAAATGATCTCAGCACGAAAGTGATTCGCCAATTAGCACAAGAATTAAAAGGGCAAATTCCGATTATCGGCTGCGGCGGAATCCATTCCGTTGCCAGCGGACAAGAGAAAATAGATGCCGGTGCAAGCTTATTACAAATCTATTCCGCAATGGTTTATCAGGGCCCAAAACTCATCCGAGATTTAATCGCGGACATTAAAGTCTGACATCTCGCAAATTCAACACTTTTTTGCAAAAAAGCGGTCGAAACTGACCGCTTGTTTCTTTGTTGTACGCCTATTTAGTCAAGCACATTTGTCTCCATAATTCGGCGATCATTTGAGTCAAATCATAAAATTTTTACTAAAAAGATAATTTTTCACTCAACGCAGATTTAAATATTATTCAATTTTTCTTATACTCATTACGGTGCTATTTTTATTCGGAAACGCATTACCGTTTGGTGATAGACGTTAATGTATTTTAAATTTATTAATAGGAGGATTTATGAAACGCCTAGCTATTTCTGTTCCTATCTCGCTTATCTTTGCTTTAACATCTTGTGGAAGCAGTGACGGAAGAAACTCGTCGAGTACGACTTCACCGACAGATTCTGTTATTATCTCCGACGGCGGTTCTACAACATCGGACGGTTCTACCTCAACTACCGACAGTTCTACCTCAACTACCGACAGTTCTACCTCAACTACCGACAGTTCTACCTCAACTACCGACAGTTCTACCTCAACTACCGATAGTTCTACCTCAACTATTGACAGTTCTACTTCAACTACCGACAGTGACGATTCAACCGATAATCCTATTCCGGCGATAGATATAACAGGTTCTGCCATACCAATCACCGGGCATTATGCCGAATTTACCCAGCTAGAAACGAATAGCTACAATCATTCGGATACGGAAGAAATCAATAACCCGGTAAAACTCAATATTGCCGATCTCAGCGAAACGGACAATATCGATAGTTTAAATATTGACGGAGTTATCATCGACCTCAAACCGACAACAGATCCTAACTATATGGTTAAACAAGAAGCAAACGGTGATGTTTTCGTTCAAATCAAAAATGATAGCGGGGAAGAAGAATTAGGCGTTGGTATACAATTGGATAATGTTCGCTACGGTGTACTTTCCAAAGCACTTCGAACAACAAGTGAAGAGACGTATGCCGCGACAGCATTTGTTCAAGGTAAACAAACCCCGATTGATAAAATTCCGACTTCGGGTGTCATTAATTACGAGGGACAACATATCGCCTATACCTACGGGCGAATCAATGCCATGCCTTATGAATCGGATGCCGCCTCGGTTTGGCTAACTGCCGACTTTGATAATAAAGTCGTGGAAGGTGATTTAGGTTTAGAGCGTTACCTGAATCGTCACGGTGATGCCAGTAAATTTACCGCAAAAATCAGCGGCAGCAGCTTTGCAACGGAAGCCCAAACCGTCACCCCTTACCTGATAGACAACTCTTCCTATCGCTATGAATCCGACGACGAAGGTAATGAAGTATTAGTAAGAGACGGCGATCCTAACTATATACCTCGCGTCGATAATGTCGTGGTTAATGGGGCATTCTACGGTCCAAACGCGGAAGAAGTTGCCGGCACATTCTATAGTGGCTATGAAGGCGGTGCTTTCGGAGCGAAAAA
This sequence comes from Glaesserella sp., assembly GCF_041814905.1. Lineage (NCBI taxonomy): Bacteria > Pseudomonadati > Pseudomonadota > Gammaproteobacteria > Pasteurellales > Pasteurellaceae > Glaesserella > Glaesserella sp. The sequence goes on from NZ_JBGXYA010000047.1 coordinate 24,104, forward strand.
AGTACCTGAGTAAAATCAACGTACTCACTGATTTTGCAAATGAATTAAACAAACGGACCGCTTGTTACAAGCGGTCCGTTTTGGTTCTTTTTTTTGCAAATTATTCGCTGGTCATCGGTTTCCGTCATATTAGAGATCGTCAACCAATAAATAGATTTTCGATATCGGACCATGTACACCAACGACTTTGATTAACTCAATATCCGCAGTAGAACTTGGACCTGAAATAATATTAATACAGGATGGCATACGTTCACCTTGAGCCGCTCGCTCATGCAATACTTTTGCAAGCTGTGCAACGCGCGGAAGCACCTTGCTTTTACGTAATACAACCACTGATTTTTCAGGAAGTAGGCTCACGGAACGTCCGAAGTTTTTATCAGAAAACAACACAATGCCACCTGATTCCGTTAATCCGTATTCAGCATAAACGATACCGATATTGGCTTTTTCGGCTTTCTCAATATTGGTTTTGCCTTCCGCATTAAAATCCCAAATGTACGTATCGGGATATTGCTGCGCCACCGCTTGAGTAATGCCGAAATCGCTTAAACGTTGATCGTTATTTACGATCACGTTTCCACCGCCGTATTTTTCACAAATTTCAATGATTGTTTTCGGTAAGTCTTGTTCTTTCGCAATGACCACATCCGCCAACATAATGCGTGAGAAATCAATAAATTCCTTGCACAACTGCTCTTGGCTAAGATTGGTCAAACGGGTTGTCGGATAATCATTAACCAATGGTGGCATGGGTACAGGCACCGTTTGACGCGTTTTGCCCATACGTTCTGCCAGTTTATTCAAAAAGTTTTCGCGGTTCTGTGCATCCATCTTATTTCCCTCTTTTACTGAACCAGTCACGGAAGCTTTCGCCTTCTGCGCTCGGTAAATCGCGTGCTTTTGTCCATTCGGCGATAGCGCCGACTTGAATCGGTGCTTTGCCGTTTTTGATAAACTTACCGGCAACCTTCGCCCCGATATTCACCCCGACTTTCCAAACCGTCGGATGGGCGTTTGCAAAGTTAAAACCAAAAATCGATAAACGCTCTGCCGTTGGTGTCATACCGTTTTGGGCAATATGTTCACGGTGTTTGAGAATAAGCTGAGCTAACGGGATTTTTACAGGGCAAACCGAGTTACAAGCGGTACAGAGAGAACAAGCATACGGAAGCTCTTTAAATTCTTCGTAACCACCTAATAACGGAGAAATCACTGAACCAATAGGCCCCGGATAGATAGAGCCATAGCCGTGGCCACCGATTTGACGATAAGCCGGACATGTGTTCAAACAAGCTCCACAGCGAATACAGCGTAGAACGTCTTTGAATTCACTTTCTAAAATTTTTGAACGTCCGTTATCCACAATCACCAAATGGAATTCTTCAGGACCATCCGTCTCACCCGCTAAACGCGGACCAGTTAACCAAGTATTGTAAGCTGTGAGTTTTGCACCGACCGCACTACGTGCAAGCATTGTGATTAGCACATCAACTTCTTGGAAAGTCGGTGCCAAGCGCTCCATCCCCATCACGGCAATATGCGTTTTTGGAACCGTTGTCGCTAAACGAAGGTTACCTTCGTTAGTGACCAAACAGACAGAACCGGTTTCCGCCACGGCAAAATTACAGCCGCTGATGCCGATATCCGCTTCTAAGAAATCCTGACGAATGACTTTGCGCACAAAAGCCGTCATCTCTTCCGGCGTTTCCGAACCGTTGTAACCAAGCTGTTCATGTAACTCTTTACGAATTTGGTGACGATCTTTATGAATCGCCGGCACAACAATATGGGATGGTTTATCGCCAACGATTTGTAATAAATATTCGCCCAAATCGGTTTCAACGACTTTAATCCCTTCTTTTTCAAGAACATCATTTAAACCGATTTCTTCGGTGACCATCGATTTGGATTTAACAATCTTCTTCGCCTGCTTTGCTAAAGCAATTTTACGGATATAATCCGTCGCTTCTTCGGCAGTTTCGGCAAAATAGACTTTTCCACCGTTTTGGCTCACTTTTTCACTGAGTTGATAGAGATAAGCATCCAAATTGGCAAGTACATGATTACGGATTTGCTTCGCCAAATCGCGCCATTCTTCCCAATGTCCAAGTTCATCGACCATTTTTTGACGATTTGCACCGATAGTTTCTTGTGCTTTGACTACCGCTTTACGCATTATTTCATTGTGAATCTGATTGTCGACACGGACTTTAAAGGCGAGATTACTGGTTTTTAACGACATCTTATTTGCCCTCCTGCATCAAAACTTCGGCAATGTGCATCACTTTGATGTTTTTGCCTTCACGGCTTAAACGACCGCCGATATTGATTAAACAGCTTACATCCGCGCCGATTAAATATTCCGGCTCGACTTCACTTAAATGTTGTACTTTCTCTTTGACCATTTCACCTGAGATTTCCGCCATTTTAACGGAGAAAGTACCGCCGAATCCGCAACAAGTTTGCTGATTATGAATCGGTAACAATTCTAAACCTTTAACATTCTGTAATAGAGTGAGCGGTTCGTTTACAATGCCCAATTTACGAAACAAACTGCAAGAAGGGTGATAGACTGCCTTGCCGGTAAGTTGAGCGCCGACATTGGTTACACCTAATTTATTAACAATAAAATCCGTTAAATCATGGAAACGGTTAGCTACTTTACGCGCACGTTCCGCCCATTGCATTTCTCCGAAACGCTCAAAATGTTCCGGATATGTTTTAATCGCATAAACACAAGAACCTGCCGGCGCCACGATTGGATAATCATTTACTTCAAAGGTTTCCACTAAATTTTTCATACCGGCAAGCGCCTGCTTAGTATAACCGCTGTTAATCGCCGGCTGCCCGCAGCACCCCTGTTTTTCTAAAAAAGTAATCTTGCAGCCGAGTTTTTCTAACAGCAGCACACTATTTTTAGCTACCCCTGATTTGACAATATCACCGATACAGGTGACATAAAAATTCACATTCATAGTAACTCCAACTCAAATAATGGTTTGAAAAATAATCCATAAAGATGAAATGAAAACAAGCGGTATGATTTTGCAAATTTTTTACAAAAACCGACCGCTTGTCTCCTACAAAAGATTAAAGTGTGTATAACATTGGAATAACAAAGATTCCGACAATGGCCGCAATAATGCCATAAATCATCATCGGCACCACCGTTTTCTTCATTATTTCACCTTCTTTATTTTGAATGTTCAATACTGAGTTTACCGCCACGATATTGTTGATACAAACCATATTCCCCATTGCGCCACCGGCAGATTGTAACGCCAGAATCAGGCTTGCGGATAATCCCGTTGCTTGAGCTGTTGATAATTGAACACTACCGAAAGTTAAGTTGGATACAGTGTTAGAACCGGAGAAGAAGGCACCGACAGCACCTAAATACGAAGCAAAGATTGTCCAATATTCACCGGTTGCGGCGGCAAAACTTTTACCAATAATTTTCACCATGGAATCCTCACCGCCGACAAGCATTAAGTTAACCATAATTAATGCACCGATTAAGGCAAAGAACGGCTTTTGGGTTTGTTGTACACTGCTTGAGAATACTGTTTTCACTTTTCCTGCAGATACCGCAAAGATTGGCACACAAATTAATACGGTGACCACAAACGGAATGAGTGCCGGAACATAAAGCAATTTATAACCTGCGCTAACCGACGTGCCGAAAATCTCTTTTAAACTGAAGATTAAACCATGACTGATATCAAAAATACCTAATTCACCTAATTTTACGCTAACCCAAGAAGTTGCATTATTCATCATCGCTTTGAACGGTAATTGTTGTATACGGGTAATAATTAAAATCGCGATTAATAAACCACTAGGTAATAACGCTTTCAATACTTCGGCTTTCGTGACTGCATTGCTATCCAAAGTATTTTCAACTTTTGCCAAGCCTACACCTTTATTTGCAAAGAAAATGGAAAGCAATAAACCCATTGCGCCCCCCACTAATGACGGGAATTCATAGTTTACCTGTGCAAGTAACAGATAAGGCAACACACAAGAGAAGATACTGATATAAATAAAGACAATGTTCTGACGAATCTCTTTACCGCTTACGACAAAACGTAACGCCATTACAGGGATGACAAATGCCGCAAAAGCGTGAATTAATGCCGTCATTGAACCGATTTCAAGGATTTGTTCTTCACCCAATTGTAGAGGTCCTAAACCAAACCAAGTCGGCGTACCAACTGCACCGAAAGAAACCGGCACAGAGTTCATCACCAATGCAAGCATTGCGACTTTAATCGGATTGAAACCTAAACCGACCAAAATCGGGGCAGCAATGGCAGCAGGCGTACCAAAGCCGCTCGCGCCTTCAATCATAAACGCAAATGCCCAACCGATAATCATCAACTGCGCTATCGGATTCGGGTTAATGTTCCCCAACCATTTGCGTAACGTATTCGTTGCACCGGAAACTTCCGAAAAACGATTAAATAAAATGGCGCCGAAAATAACGGTAATCGGTGTTAAAACAGAAATCAGTGCAGACACAATATTCGCGCTGACTAAATTGAAATCCGTACCGAAATAAAAGAGTTGAATAACCAAGACTAATGCTGCGATAAGCGGAAGAGCAATGTAAGAAGGTAGTGCATTGCGTTTTACCATTAAATAGATCAGTAAAACAATAGGAAAAATACTAAGAAATAAAGCCATGAGGCACCTCAAAAACAGAATAAAAGACTAAGATTGCCAAATCAGGAGCGAATTTTATTCTTATTTTTGTCAGAAAACAGCAGATTGTTACATTTTTGTGAACTTTATCACACAAATGTGAATTACTCGGCTAAAAATGGAGCACAAAAGACTTTTTTTACTCCAAAACAGTATATAAAACAAGCATAGCCATAAAATGGGCTATGCCTGTTTTTACTTAGTTAACACCATAAACCGACAACGGTAGGGATTTTTATCGTCAATTTCCGAATAATGTTCGGATGTGATTTTCCAAAGGTTTTCATCAAATTCAAAGAACGTATCGCCTTCAATCTCAGCCTGAATTTCCGTTAAATAAAGTTTATCCGCCATCGGTAACGCTTGTTTAAATAGCTCTCCCCCACCGATAATCATCAGTTCATGACTATTTGCAAAATTTTGCGCCAAACCGACCGCTTGTTGTAAATTTGTAGCCGAATAAGCACCTTCAACTGCAAAACCGCGACGAGACAAAATAATGTTCGGGCGTTTCGGTAATAAACGACCAATGGATTCGTAGGTTTTTCTCCCCATAATCACAGGCTTACCTAACGTATTTTCTCGAAACCACGCTAAATCCACCGGCAAATGCCACGGCATTTGATTGTCTTTTCCAATCACTTTGTTTAAGGTTCGCGCTACAATTAAACTAATTTTCATCTTCTGCGTCTCTTACTTTGAAATAAGGGGAATTTTAACAGATAATAGCCGCCAATTTCCGTTTATTTTAATGTAAAAAGCCATGTCAAAAACTATCGTTGTCAAATTAGGGACAAGCACCCTTACTCACGGTTCAAAAAGTTTGAGCCGTCCGCATATGTTGGAAATCGTCAAACAGGTTGCACAATTACACCAACAAGGTCATCGTATGATTATTGTCACATCCGGAGCCGTTGCTGCCGGGCGTGATTATTTAGGACACCGCGAATTACCCAAAAATCTTGCGTCTAAACAGTTGCTGGCGGCGGTCGGTCAAAGCCAGTTGATCCAAGTATGGGAAAGTTTGTTCTCAATTTACAATATTAAAATCGGGCAAATGTTACTCACCCGTGCGGATATTGAGAACAAAGATCACTTTTTGAATGCGCGCGATACTTTAAATGCCTTGCTTGACCAACAAATTATTCCAATCATCAATGAAAACGATGCAGTCGCCACCGCAGAATTTCGTATCGGGGATAATGACAATTTGTCTGCTCTCGTCGCGATTCTTGCTCAAGCGGAACAATTAATATTACTGACCGATCAACAAGGTCTATTCGACAGCGATCCGCGCTCAAATCCAGATGCCCGCTTGCTTACCGTGGTGGAAAAAATCACACCTGAAATTCGCCAAATGGCAGGAGGCAGCGGCACAACGCTCGGGACCGGCGGTATGAGTACCAAAATTACTGCTGCGGATATTGCAACGCGTTCCGGTGTAGAAACATTAATTGCTTCCGGCGATCGCAAAAATGTCATTTTCGAACTTGTTCAAGGGGAACCTATCGGTACCCGTTTCTTAGCACAAAGCGATAAAGTAGAAGGACGTAAACGTTGGTTATTTGGTGCACCGCCTGCCGGTTCAATTTATATCGATCAAGGTGCGGAAAATGCGTTATTAATTCAACATAAATCGTTATTACCTGCCGGAATCAGCCGTGTTGAAGGTCAATTTGCACGAGGTGAAGTCATTAAAATCTTCAATCTTAACGGTAAAGTGCTTGCATTAGGCATTGCCCGCTATAACAGTGAAGCGCTTGATTTATTGAAAGGGAAAAAATCCGGTGAGATTGAAGCGATTTTAGGTTATGAATTTGGTTCTGTTGCTCTTCACCGTGATGAAATGGTTATCTACTAATAGGAATCGTAATGGACATTGAACTCGGGTTACATATTTTAGCCGTTTTATTTGTTGCTGCTTTTGTCGCCGGCTTTATTGATGCGATTGCCGGTGGCGGTGGCTTAATAACCATTCCGGCACTGCTCTCTGTCGGTATTCCGCCGGCAATGGCGCTCGGTACTAATAAACTTCAAGCGTGCGGAGGCTCTTTTTCGGCTTCGCTCTACTTCATTCGCAGAAAAGCTGTTGATTTAAAAGCGACTTGGTTACTGATTTTATTCACCTTTATCGGTGCTTCTCTCGGCACCATTTTTGTACAGCTGATCGATGTTAATGCGCTCAAAACGTTATTACCGTTTTTTGTATTGATTATTGGTATCTATTTTTTATTTAGTCCGACAATCGGTGAAGAAGATCGCCGTCAACGAATTAGCTATCCGTTGTTTGCTTTCACTGCTGCAGCAGGAATCGGCTTTTACGACGGAATGTTCGGTCCGGCAACCGGCTCATTTTTAACCCTCGCCTTCGTATTATTCCTTGGTTTTAACTTATCCAAAGGGGTTGCCCACGCAAAAGTATTAAATTTTACGTCTAACTTCGCTTCATTAATCTTTTTTATTTTAGGCGGAGCAGTGTTATGGAAAATCGGTTTTGTGATGATGGTCGGTCAATTTATCGGTGGTAACTTGGGTGCCAGAATGGTCGTCACTAAAGGTAAACAAATTATTCGCCCGCTCATTGTGACGATGTCATTTATTATGGTGGCAAAAATGTTATGGGATCAGGGCTATTTTTCTTTTTTAGGTTAACCTATGAATAAACAAAAACGTATCGAAATTTTAACACGGCTACGGGATGAAAATCCTCATCCGACAACAGAACTACAATACAACACACCATTTGAATTATTAATTGCAGTCATTTTATCCGCTCAGACAACGGATGTCGGGGTAAACAAAGCCACGGCTAAGCTTTATCCTGTAGCCAATACTCCGCAAGCGATTTTGGATTTGGGTTTGGCCGGTTTGAAGGAATACATAAAAACGATTGGTTTATACAACAGCAAGGCGGAAAATATCATCAAAACCTGTCGTGATTTGATTGAAAAGCATAACGGCGAAGTACCACAAACTCGCGAAGAATTAGAAGCATTAGCCGGTGTCGGGCGTAAAACAGCCAATGTCGTATTGAATACCGCCTTTGGTCAACCGACTATTGCTGTGGATACGCATATTTTCCGCGTTTCTAACCGTACCAATTTTGCACCGGGTAAAGATGTGGTGAAAGTGGAGGAAAAATTACTCAAAGTTGTTCCGGATGAATTTAAAGTGGATGTACATCACTGGCTGATTCTGCATGGTCGCTACACCTGTATCGCACGTAAACCGCGCTGCGGTTCTTGTGTTATTGAAGATTTGTGCGAATATAAACAAAAAACCGATATTTGAGGTTAATGAATGATAGGTAAGTTTTTAGCCGTTTGGAAAATGTTTCCGATCCAATTATATGCAACGTCGCTTACCTATTACAGCTTAATTGCCCTCGTTCCATTATTGGCATTTTGGCTCGGATTACTCGAATTTCTTTATATTGATGATCTTTTCCATGTGGTAATGCACGGTTTTCTTGATCCAATGGGTAAAATCGGCGATACGGTCGGTAGTACCTTATTTGATTTTGTACATAATACTCACGCCGGTATTGCCCGCCAATTTACTCTCGCTTTCTTCTTTTTCAGTATTTTTATTTTGGTTTATAAAATCGATATCACCTTAAATAAACTTTGGCAAGTTCCTGTTCGTTTAGATTGGCGGTTCCTAAAAGTTTGGGGAGGATTTTTCCTATTTATCTGCCTTTGTTCCGCATTGTTGTTTGCGATTAAAAGCTTTCCTCTCTTTTTACAAAATATTGTCAGTTATTTGTTCAGTTTTTTAATGATCAGCGGTTTATTTAAATTTATTCCGCGTGTTCCTATCGGAGCGTTCTCTGCAATGACCGGGGCATTATTTTGTCTGATTGCTTGGTTTCCTATCAGCCGTCTGTTCCATACCCTAATTTATTGGAACGACACCTATTCACTCGTATTCCATGATTTCGTCGGAATTATGATTATGCTATTTTGGATCAATACGCTATGGCTGCTACTGCTTTCCGGTATGCTGATTTGCCGTATAATGCAACTTCGTTAACGGTACAAGCGGTCTGTTTTGGCAAAAAATTTGCAAATTTCTAAAAACAAAACGGTACGAAACCGAAATTTCGTACCGTTACTTTGTTACCAGATAGTGTTATTTCTTACGTTCTATCCATTTCCCATTTTGGTAATCTACAATCCATTTAGTCGCTTTGCCGTCTTTTTCCGAAGTCACATATTGACGTTTTTCCTTACGGCTAAAACGAATAATCGCATCATTACCGTCCGGGTCTTTTTGCGGTGCCTCTGCAAGATATTTTAATTTTTCCGGCAAGCGATCTCGATAAAGAGCCAATTCCGCCACTTTCGGCGCACGGGTTTCACGTGATTTCGGGAAATTATGGGCGGACATAAATACGCCGCTTGCACCATCACGCAGAACAAAGTATGCGTCGGATTTTTCGCATTTTAATTCAGGGAAAGCAACAGGTTCTTCACGTGGCGGAGCTACTTCACCGCTTTTCAGAATCTTACGGGTATTATCACAGTTGGTACATCCCATATATTTTCCGAAACGCCCGAGTTTGAGATGCATATCCGCACCGCATTTATCACATTCAACAATAGGACCGTCATATCCCTTAATTTTAAATGCCCCTTGTTCAATCACATAACCGTCACAATTCGGGTTATTACCACAAATATGGATTTTACGTTGCGGATCGATAACATAGCTATCCATAGCAGTATCACATTTCGGACAACGCTTACGTTTTAATAATGCATTGGTTTCCGAGTCATCATCCAATACATTTAATAATTCCGCTTCCGGAATCAGATTAATCGTTGTTTTGCAACGCTCTTTCGGAGGTAAAGCATAACCTGTACAGCCTAAAAAAACACCGGTACTCGCTGTGCGGATTGCCATTTTACGACCGCAAGTCGGACAGTCAATATCCGTTTCGACCAGATTATTCGGGCGCATACCGCCTTCTAATTCATCCAGCTCTGCCTGAGTTAATTTTTCGGAGAAGTCACCGAAAAAGCGATTAAGCTCCTGCTTCCAATTACTATTACCGGATGCTATTTGGTCAAGCGTATCTTCCATATTGGCGGTAAAATCATAGTTCATGAGATCGCTAAAAGATTCATTTAAACGGTCGGTTACGATCTCTCCCATTTTTTCCGCATAAAAACGACGATTTTCCACTCGCACATAACCGCGTTCCTGAATGGTTGAAATAATCGCTGCATAGGTAGATGGCCTGCCAATACCTCGTTTTTCAAGCTCTTTAACCAAAGCCGCCTCGCTATAACGTGCCGGTGGTTTGGTGAAGTGCTGACTTGGCACAATTTCATGAAGTGTTAAGGTTTCATTTAAACTCACCTGCGGAAGTTCCTGATCTTCTGCAGTTTTACCTTGAATCGGCAATACTTTAGTCCAACCGTCAAAACGTAACACACGCCCTTTGGTTTTTAATTCATAATCACCTGCAGTAACGGTTAAAGCCGTGGAATCGTACTCTGCCGCCGTCATCTGGCATGCCAAAAATTGGCGCCAAATCAAGTCATATAAGCGTTCGGCATCTTTTTCCATGCCTTTTAAATCGCCCATTTTTACTTGAATATCCGAAGGGCGAATCGCTTCATGCGCTTCTTGCGCTTTTTCTTTGCTGGCGTAGAAGTTTGGTTTGCTCGGTAAATACGGTGTCCCGAACTGCTTTTCAATATAACTGCGCGCCATATTTAACGCATCTTGGCTTAAATTCGTCGAATCGGTACGCATATACGTAATGTAGCCCGCCTCATACAGACGCTGTGCTAACATCATTGTTTTCTTCACGCTGAACCCTAAACGAGTGCTTGCCGATTGTTGTAAGGTTGAAGTAATAAACGGAGGTTTCGCTTTTGATGATGTCGGTTTTTTATCGACTTCAGTAACGATAAAGCTCGCATTTTGTAGTTCGTTAACCGCTTTTTCTGCCTGTTTTTGATTTTTTGCTGAGAATTTTTTGCCTTTAGCATGAGTCAGCTCTAAATTAAGCTCACCTTGTTTTGCACCGGTTTTGGCGAGAATCTGCCAAAACTCTTCGGGTTGAAAGGCTTTGATTTCTCGTTCACGCTCAACCAACAATTTTACTGCAACGGACTGTACACGACCGGCGGACAAACCTCGCGCTACTTTTTTCCATAATAACGGCGAAACCATAAAGCCGACAACACGATCTAAAAAACGGCGGGTTTGTTGGGCATTTACTCTATCCATATTCAGTTGTTCGGGCTTATCAAATGCTGCTTTAATTGCATTTTTAGTAATTTCGTTAAATACCACCCTGCTGAAACGTTTATCATCTCCGCCAATTACTTCGCGTAAATGCCATGCAATCGCCTCCCCTTCTCTATCCAAGTCGGTGGCAAGATAAATATGGTCGGCTTTTTTGGCAAGGGATTTCAATTCTGAAACCACTTTTTCTTTGCCCGGTAGAATTTGATAATTGGCTTGCCAATCGTGATAAGGATCAACCCCCATCCGTTTAACCAACGCATTGCGCTCTTTTTCGGATTTAATCGATGCTTTTTGCTCTGCTGTCATGCCTTTGGTTGAAACAATTTTAGCCTTTTCAGCGGTTTCACTTTTCTCTCCACCGCTTGTCGGTAAATCACGAATATGACCGACACTCGATTTCACTACAAAATCACTGCCTAAATATTTATTAATTGTTTTAGCTTTGGCTGGTGACTCGACAATAACTAATGATTTTCCCATTTAACTACCCAGATTAATAATAATGTAAAAAATATGATGAAAATTATTTCTTTTAAGTTGATAATTAGCTTGTTTTCACACAAAATGCTGGAGACAATAGCAAGGCTTTTTCTAAAATACAATACATAAAAAGATAAAATGGACAAACTAAACGCAATTAACCTATTTTGCCGAGTCGTTGAAACGCAAAGTTTTACCCAAGCGGCGCAACAAGAACAGATGTCGCTTGCCATGGCAAGTAAATTAGTCGCGCAACTTGAAGAATATCTAAACGTACGTCTATTACAACGTACGACACGAAAAATCACACCGACCGAAGCCGGTTTGATGTTCTATCAGCGCTGCCTCCCGATCCTTAATGAACTCAAAGATGCGGAAGCCTGCGTCACCGACATTACTTCCACTTTGCAAGGCAAATTAACGATGTCTGTGCCAATGGATTTCGGCTCCCGTTTTATTGCTCCGCATCTAGGGAAATTCATGGAAACTTACCCACACCTGCAATTGAACATTGAATTTAACGATCGTCGTGTTGATGTGGTATCGGAAGGCTATGATTTAGTGCTGCGTATCGGTAAATTGGAAGACAGCTCAATTGTGGCAAAACGTATCGGGCAAGCAAACCATTTAGTTGTCGCCTCACCGCATTACTTAGAAAAATACGGCACACCACAAACTGCGCTAGAGTTAGAGCAACATCAATGCTTACTTTATGCTTCTGCTCTACAATGGCAATTTAATGAAAACGGACGAATAGTGAAATTTAAACCGGAAGGTACGGTAAACAGTAATAACGGCTATGCATTGGTGCAGATGGCAAAAGCAGGGCTTGGCGTGATCAATATTCCGAAATTTCTGATTAAAGACGAATTATCGTCGGGTGAATTGGTTCCGATTTTGCGTCATTTGGATCAAGAGCCGCTGGATATCAGCTTGCTCTACCCTCATCGTCGCTATTTATCTCCGAAAGTCAAAGTTGCCATTGCCTTTTTCGAACAGCTAATGAAGGAGCAAAAGGTTTTTATATAAACCACGGCTTTTCTCATCCACCTAAAATAGAGTGACTAATTTGCAGCCCAAAAATCGGGCGAATAGCTGATCATAAAGGTGCAGATTTTATAAAAGAGGATGGCTGCCTACTGACTTAACGTCACCGGCAGCATAAGTGTATCCAACACAAAACTTAAAGGTAAATCAACCACTGCCAATACACTGAAAAAACCGCCGTCTTGAATGGCGTGAAAATCTTTTGAGACACCGGCATAAGCCGTATAATCATTTTCCATTAAGCTCAAAATCGTACCGCAACCGGATAGGTTGAGCAGTACAAAAAGTAGAAATCCGAGCTTACAAGCGGTCTGTTTCATTTAAAAATCTCCAAATTACGCGACATTCTACCGAATTTCTACAAAAAATCCCCCATTTTTCGACAAAATGTTTTATATTACAACCTTTGTTTTTAATAATAACAGCTTAAGGGAATCTCTATGCAAACTTACAACATTGCCGTATTAAGCGGCGACGGTATCGGCCCTGAAATTATGGCTCAAGCGATCAGAGTGCTTGATGTTGTGCAACAAAAATTCGGATTTAAACTGAATTACCACCATCATGATGTCGGTGGTATCGCTATCGATAACCACGGTAAAGCACTACCGGACAGCACGTTAAAAGGCTGTGAAGCCGCCGATGCCATTTTATTCGGCTCGGTGGGCGGCCCGAAATGGGAACATTTGCCACCGAATGAACAACCGGAACGTGGTGCATTGTTACCTTTACGTAAACATTTTGCGCTGTTCTGCAATCTTCGTCCTGCGACGCTCTACAAAGGATTGGAGCAGTTCTGTCCGTTACGTGCAGATATTGCGGCAAGAGGTTTTGATATGGTAACCGTACGTGAATTAACCGGCGGCATCTACTTTGGTCAACCGAAAGGTCGTGAGGGTGAAGGCGCAAATGAAAAAGCCTTTGATACCGAAGTTTATCATCGTTACGAAATTGAGCGTATTGCAAAAGTTGCATTTGAAACCGCGATGAAACGCACTAAACACGTAACCTCCGTGGATAAAGCGAATGTATTAATGAGTTCAATTTTATGGCGTGAAACGGTCAATGAAGTCGCCAAACAGTACCCGGAAGTGAAGCTCGATCATATCTATATTGATAATGCAACCATGCAACTCATCAAACAACCTGATTTTTTTGACGTACTACTCTGCTCGAATATTTTCGGGGACATTATTTCTGACGAATGTGCGATGATTACCGGTTCTATGGGGATGTTGCCATCTGCAAGTTTAAATGAAAAAGGTTTCGGTTTATACGAACCTGCAGGCGGCTCGGCACCGGATATCGCAGGCAAAAACATTGCGAATCCGATTGCACAAATCCTCTCCGCCGCCATGATGCTACGTTATAGCTTCGGCTTAGAAAATGCGGCAAAAGCAATTGAAAATGCCGTACAAGCCGTTCTGGCGCAAGGTTATCGTACCGCAGATCTTGCCGATCAATCCGCACCGCTCTCGACGAGTGAAATGGGTGATTTAATCGCAAAAAATATTTAAGCCGACAAGCGCTCGGTTTTAGCCCGAAATTTGCAAATTTTTGTGTGTTTCCGACCGCTTGTAAAAAACAAAAACCGTTGAAAATCAACGGTTTTTCTATTTATCACTTATTATTCGAAGAGCCCGAAGTCTGAGCTTTAACCCTGGCGACTTCTTCATCGCGTAATACACGGCGGAGAATTTTACCGATATTGCTTTTCGGCAGCTCGTCTCGGAATTCAATATCGCGCGGGATTTTATAGCCGGTTAAATGCTGGCGACAATGATTGCGCAGCTCTTCGCGCGTCAAACTTTCATCTTTTTTGGTGACGTACACTTTAATACTTTCACCGGTTACCTCATTCGGAAGCCCGACTACCACCACTTCATTCACTTTCGGATGTAAGGCGACAACATCTTCAATTTCATTCGGATAAACGTTAAAACCGGAGACGATAATCATGTCCTTTTTACGATCGACGATGCGTAAATTGAAATCTTTCCCCATCTCCACAATATCGCCTGTCGCCATCCAGCCATCTTTAATCACATCTGCAGTATCTTTAGGACGTTGCCAATAACCTTGCATGACTTGTGGACCTTTTACCCAAAGTTCTCCGCGTTTATCTAAGCCTAATTCGTTACCGGCATCATCAACGATTCGAATATCCGTATTCGGTACCGGTACGCCGATAGAACCGGAATATTCGGTTGAATCGTTACGAGTTGCGGAGATTAGAGGAGAACATTCGGTCATGCCGTAACCTTCGATAATATGATTACCGGTCGTTTTATGCCAACGATCCGCTACCGATCGCTGAATCGCCGCACCTCCGCCAATGGATAATTTCAGACTGGAAAAATCCACTTCTTTGAGCATTTCATTATTCAGTAACGCATTGAACAATGTATTTACACCGGTGATCGCCATTACCGGATATTTTTTCAGTTCTTTGATAAAGCTTGGAATATCACGCGGATTGGTGATCAATAACGCAGTTAGTCCCAGCTCAATAAATAACAGACAGTTTGTGGTTAATGCAAAAATATGATAAAGCGGCAATGCTATCACGCCAATACGTTCACCACTGCCTTTAGCAAGCGGCTCCGCAACCCATTTCGCCTGTAAAATATTCGCTACTACATTGCGATGTGCCAGCATTGCTCCCTTCGCCACACCGGTTGTACCGCCGGTATATTGTAAAAAAGCGAGATCATCTTTGGTAATCATCGGTTTAACGTATTGGCGTTGTTTACCGATACTCAATGCCTCACGAAAACTCACTGCGTGCGGAAGCTTGTATTTCGGCACCAGTTTTTTTACGTATTTCACCACGAAATTAACTAAGGTCCGTTTGCCGAAAGAAAGTTGATCCCCCATGCGGGTCAAAATAACGTGCTTTACGGAAGTATTAAACACGACTTTTTCTAACGTTGCGGCAAAATTTGAAACTACCACAATCGCTTTTGCACCGCTATCGTTTAATTGATGTTCCAGCTCACGCGGAGTATAAAGCGGATTAACGTTCACCACGACCAAACCGGCGCGTAGCGCACCAAATAACGCGATCGGATATTGTAATAAATTCGGCATCATCAATGCGATACGTTCGCCCTTTTCCATCCGCAACTCATTTTGTAAATAAGCGGCAAAAGCACGGCTGCGTTCTTCCAATTTACGGTAAGTTAAAATCTGTCCCATATTAATATAGGCGGGGATATCAGGATGGTGATTAACGGCTTTTTCAAACATTTCAACCAGTGATTCGTATTTCTCAACATTAATAACCCGCTCGGCAGCTTGAGGATAATTATCAAACCAAATTTTTTCCATAGAAATCTCCCTTAAACTTTACGTAAAAAAACAGGGGTGAATGCCGTCTGTTCTTTCCGATCCATTCTTCTTTTTATTAACATAAATGCGGAGGCTGTACTGGCAACAATGCCTAACGCCACCCACAATTCACTTTCAATCCACTGTGATAAAATAAGTGCGGAGGCAATCACAACCATCAATGGCAGGCAATAGAGCCAAAATACACTGATTAGCACGCTTTTCTCTGCCAAACCAATCTCTACGATATCCCCTTCACTCAAAGGTTGCTCTACCGCTAATTCAAATTGTGGTGCCACTTTTTCACCGGCAAGTGCTGATAATGATTTGGTACCGCAAGTCGCTTGACCGGAACAACCTCCGCAACCTGCTTTAGCTTGACATTGCACTGTTGCCCAACCGTTTCGATAACGGAGTACCGTCGCTCGTTCAATCATCATTGTTCGCGCTCCTCTGCAGAAACAGAATGACGAAGCTCTTGCACGATATGACGCGCAGTCACTAACGGAATTTCACCGACAATAACAATATCTTTATCATCAATGGTTTGACTATAAATACTCATTTTTCCTTCCCGCCAAAACTGTTCGTTAAAAACGATTCCACGGTTTTCAACCACATACACCGTGAAAGTAAATAGACCATCGCTATACAACTGACTCTCAATATGTTCATTACTCATTAGCATCTCAGATAAACTTTGCCTACCCGAAGCTAATGCCTTAAACCCTCTTGGTAACCAAGTCGGCATCCATTCCAGTTGATTTGACATATCATTCTCTTTATGTGTGATCAATGCCGGTAAAATTAACGAACTAATCGGCTCAACAATATATAAGAGTTGCTCGTCAACCGTACTTTGAATCACTCGGAACTGCTCCAACACATTGTTGTCCCGATCGGTTAAATTGCTTTTCAGCAACAAATAATTTTCTTCATCAATCCAAAGTGTATATTGATAGCGAAAATCGTCTACTGCCACAATACGAATTACTCGCGCAATCCGATTCGCAATGCGTTCACGCCCGGCATCGATAAAATGATAGCCCTCTAACTGATTAAAATTGCTATACAACACCGAAGGCAAATTGTCCAAAATATAGCGGCTTGGTAAGCTAAAAGGTTGAAAATCGCCAAAATAACTCACAATATCATCACGTAAAATGATCTCTTCACGGGAACCGTCCAACACCAATAATTGTGCGAATTTTTTGCCATTCCAATAAGCATGGCGATAACGTAGAGATTCCGTGGTTTCCCCATGTTGTAAAATATAAAACTGTTCGTAATTCAGTGTTTGATGCGCTTTCGTCATCTCATTAAGATACGCCAACGGATTTTGTAATTGTTCTGCCCGGGCAAAAAACGAAAGAAACATCATCACGAAAAAGTAGATAAATGGAAGTTTCTTCATTATTTTCATTCTGTTAATACAAGCGGTGCGATTGTAACAAATTTTTACAAGAATCGACTACATTCCTTACTAAAAAGCGCTTTCAGAGCTGTAAAAAATACAAAAACTGCTTGAACCTCAATCGATTCAAGCAGTTCCGAATTTGTAAATTTTTTCAGAAAACCGACCGCTTGTTCACGCTACCAGCAGCTATAGCAGAAAGTACCGAAACCGAAACGCCATCTGAAATCGTTATCGTAATAATTGCGCATAGATTGAAGCTCTTCTTGTGCCTTGTGATTTTGCCACGCTAAATGATAACAAGCTTGAAATACCGGATTATTGACTTTTTCCGCATAGCGTTGATTAAATCTCCGCTCTTCTTCAGCAGTACGGCTGAGCGGCGGATTATACTGTTCATGAATCAGTTCTGCCGTTTCAGGATCACACTGTTTGGCTAATTGAACTTGCAACTCTTGCTCGGCGCGAATCCGCTTTGCCTCACGTTCTGCTTTTTGTTCAGGCGTTAATGCACAAGCCGTTAATAAAATACCTGAAATCAGGCAAGTGACTTTTAAGACGTTCATCATTTCACCTCGTTAATTTTTGCAAAATATCTGCGATCTTGGGGAGATCGCTGGCTACCATTTGGTTTTGCCCATATCGATCATAATAAGCAAGTTATCCATTCTAGCCAAATAGTTTTTGCCACATTTCTGTCACAAAAGCACGCTCTTCACAAAATTCCGTTGCACCGACAATACTTGCTTTATTCAACAAATTCAAATGGTGGATCTGATTACGTAGCGTGGTATAGCAATGTTTCAGTTTTTCCCCTTGCTCAATAGACAAAATACCGCACTCCGTTGCACTGTCAAAAATACGGACATTATCCGACCATACCGCCATTTGCGGATGGCGATGGGCATATTCAAGCACCAAATATTGCGCAATAAATTCAATATCGGTAATCCCGCCTTGGTCCGTTTTCAAATGGAACTGATCCGCGCTACTTTTACTCAGATGTTGATACATTTTTTTACGCATTTTGCAAATTTCTTCGCGTAACTGACCGCTTGTACGAGCCATCGACAGCGTACTTTTTCGAATCGCTTCAAATTTTTGGCGTAACGCCGGCGTGCCGTAAACTGCTCTAGCACGAACTAAAGCTTGTGTTTCCCACGTCCAAGCTTCCTGCTTTTGATATGCATCATAAGCATTGAAAGTACTGACTAAAAGCCCCGCTTCACCAGATGGTCGTAACCGCATATCAACGTCATACAACACACCGGCGCTGGTATTCAGATTAAAAATTCCGTTAATTTTTTGTGCCAGTTTTAAATAGAACTGATGACTGGAGATCGATTTCTTACCACCGACGGTTTCACTGTTTTCCGGCGCATCATGTAAAAAAACTAAATCTAAATCGGAATTATAGCCCAACTCGATTCCGCCCAATTTACCGTAACCGATGACCACAAAATCCTGTTCACCGTTTGGTAAATGTTCCGGCGTACCGAACCGTTGCGAAACCTGTCGCCATGCCGTATTGACCACAGCCCGAATAATTGCTTCCGCTAAGTACGTCAGGTGATCGCTGATTTTCATGACGGGCAATACGCCTAAAATATCTGCGGCGGCAATACGTAAAATGTGGCTCTGCTTAAATTGGCGTAACGCATCGAATAGCGCTTCTTCATCATCTTCCGGAATACGCATTAAATATTCCTGCAACACCATCGGATATTGGTCTAACTCAATAATATTGGTTAAACTTTTTTGTAAAATCAGCTCGTCCAATAACATTGGGTAGCGCGCGATCTGTTCGGCAATCATACTCGATTGACCGCACAGGGTAAGCAGTTGCGGCAAAATTTGCTCTTTTTCGTACAATAATTCCAAATACGTTGTACGAGTAGTAATTTTATCAATGATATTCAAAATACGCGGTAGCAACATCAAGTAATCACTTTGTTTGAAAATACTGTCCACGACAATCGGCATCAATTTTTGCAGCACTTCACGTCCGCGCACACCAATCGGGCGTTTCACCCAATCTTGAAAAGTATTGGAAAGATGACGGTAAATTTCAGCGTAATCTGCCGGATCAACCGTGTAATCTTTCAAACCGCTTGTCAAATCCTCTTCTGTCATCGGATAGTTGAGAATATCTCGCCACACCGCCAGTTGTTGATTATCGTCGGATTCTTCCCCTTCATCTTCCTCACCGATTAATTCGTTAAACACGGCTCGTACGTGTTGTTGATGGAAATTCAACTTAGCAAGGAAGTTATCCCAAGAAATAGGCTCATCGGGTAAAGAAAGCGCATAGGCGATCCGCAAACGATCCGTTTCATTACTCGGTAATGTTTGGGTTTGTTGATCATTAATCGCCTGTAACACATTTTCTACATGGCGTAAAAACAGATAAGCATCTTGTAGCCGGGCGACTTGTATTTCCGTCAATAAATTCAATGATGCCAATTGCGGCAATACCGCAAGCAAACTACGCTGTTGCAAAATCTTATCACGTCCGCCGCGTATCATTTGGAAAGTTTGAACAATAAACTCAATTTCACGAATTCCACCGGCACCGAGTTTAATATTATCG
Organism: Glaesserella sp.; assembly: GCF_041814905.1. Lineage (NCBI taxonomy): Bacteria > Pseudomonadati > Pseudomonadota > Gammaproteobacteria > Pasteurellales > Pasteurellaceae > Glaesserella > Glaesserella sp. The sequence continues at coordinate 43,936 of NZ_JBGXYA010000047.1, forward strand.
ACCAAACCGCGACGCAAAACTTCACGGCTGATTTTATATTTCATATCACGCAAAGATTGAATTGCGCCGAAATCCAAATAACGGCGATAGACAAAGGGACGTAGCATCTGTTTGAGATATTTATGGTTAATGTTATTCGGATCTTCACCCAAAATTCTGGCTTTGATCATCGCATAACGTTCCCAATCCCGACCTTGTTCTTGGTAATAGTCTTCCATCGCCGCAAAACTCAATACTAACGCCCCGCTATCGCCGAACGGACGCAAGCGCATATCGGTACGGTAAACAAAGCCGTCTAGGGTAATTTCATCTAATGCTCGGATCAAACGCTGTCCAAGCCGAGTAAAAAACTTACTGTTGTCCAGCGACTTATTACCGCCGACAGTTTCTCCCACATCAGGATAAGTAAAGATTAAGTCGATGTCCGAGGAAAAATTCAGCTCTCGTCCACCCAATTTTCCCATGCCAAGAATGAATAATTCCTGCTTTTCTCCCAATTCATTCATCGGCGTACCGTACTCCGCACACAGCCGTTCAAATAACCAATCACGCGCGCCCAAAATCAGTGCCTCGGCAAGATCAGACAACGCCTCAAATATCACTTGGACCTGATGCGGATTATTCGATTGAACAAAACTCAATATTGCCATTTCACGATGGCGGAAACGGCGCAAAGTACGCTGTAGCTGCTCTTCATCTTGAACCTCAACCAGCTCGGCAGCTAAGCGTTCTGCATAGTGACGACAATCTTCAATAGTAGGATATTTTTCTATCCATTGTGCTAACAATTCCGGCTGTTTCTGCAACTGCTGCGTAACAAAATCGGACATTGCCATCGCCGTTACAAGCGGTCTGATTCGGGCTGAATTTTGCAAATCTGCAGCAAGTCGATGTTGAACGAGTAGCTCATTGAGTTTTTGCATTGAAAGGAAGAAGAGTTCGCTAAGCATGGCAGGATCTCCGACGGTATAAACGCCATAGTGATTCAAAACTTGAATAGTCAATTTTAAGGGATAATTCCGCCCCGTAAGGAGGCGAATACCGGTTATTTGAGCATCAGCTTTGCCGATGCCCGAAACACAAATAAAGCGGCAATGCTTTACGAAACCGAAGAATACAAGCGGTCAGTTTCAGCTCAAAATTTGCAAATTCTCATTTAAGATCCATGAATGAGACCAAATTTAATTAAAATACTTTCTTAAACGGCTTAACAATCACATCACCGTAAACACCGGCTTCAACGTACGGATCTTGACTTGCCCACTGTTTTGCCGCTTCAAGGGAATCAAATTTGGCAATCACCGTTGAACCGGTAAAGCCCGCTTCGCCCGGATTTTCATCGTCAATTGCCGGATTCGGACCTGCGGTTAACAAACGATCTTCCGCTTGAAGTTGCTGCAAACGCACTAAATGCTTTTCACGCACTGCTAAACGTTTTGCCAACGTGCCGGGAATATCTTGAGCAAAAATAACATAGTACATTCTGTTTTCCTCTTTGGTTGTTTATTGATTCTGTTCTGCCCGAGCGATTTCAGCTAAAACAAAATCCAAATCCGGATTATGATCACGCGGAATCGCCCGTGGTTTACCGTTTTTATCGATAGCAACAAAGGTAAATAACGCTTCAGTAACGCAGTGGCGGTCACCGGCGCCATCGGAGACTTTTTTAATCCAAACTTCCACTTTTACCTGCATGGATGTTTTACCGACTTTAACGCAACGCCCGTAGCAACAAACGACATCACCGACGGAAACCGGGCTAATAAAACTCATTTTATCGACGGAAACGGTAACAACACGCCCTTTGGCTAATTCTTTGGCTAAAATCGCACCGCCCATATCCATTTGCGACATAATCCAACCGCCGAAAATATCACCGTTGGCATTGGTATCCGACGGCATTGCGAGAGTGCGTAGAATAAGCGTTCCGTCTGGCAAACGTTCTTGTTTATTTTGCATTGTTATCCTCTGCTTGTTCTTGATCTTTTAAATAAGGATAGAGATAAAAACCGGTGGCAATGACTGCGGCAAAACTTAATCCGGTTAAACCGAATACTTTAAAATTCGCCCAAGCATCATTAGAGAAAAATTCGCTGATGATGATATTGATGATCATACAGAGAATAAAAAATGCCGCCCAACCCAAGTTTAATTTACTCCAAACCGCTTGTGGTAATTGTAGTTCTTTACCAAGCAGCATTTGTATTAATGGTTTTTTAAAGACAAATTGGCTGACTAATAATGCGACGGCAAACAGCGCATTAACCAATGTCACTTTCCATTTTAGAAAATCGAGATCGTTAAAATAAGCGGTTAACAAGCCGAAAAAGACCACTGCTCCGCCTAAAATCCATTGATTTTTTTCGATTTTTTTATATAACGCTTTTAATACGATTAGCTGTACAACAGTCGCGACAACCAACACTAATGCAGCCTCTTGCACGCCGTAGGTTTTATATACGATAAAAAAAAGAATTAGTGGAATAAATTCTAATAATTGTTTCATTGGATCCTCAATTAACGTGGAAGCGCGCGAAAAACTTGGTAAAAACGGAAACCGAATACTGCAACGAATACACCGATAAAACCGCTAAACATCGCAGGAGTTAAACCCGTCGGATCATTAAAACGCACCACAACCGAACCTAACAAGCTAGGTACCATATAAGCAATAATGCAGAATAAGAACATTAAAGCCATTTTCCCACGACTTAACCCCCAAGTGAATTTGAGTGTTTCTATTACACTTTTTCTTGGATCCTCAATTAAATAGGCATAAACGGCAAGATTGAGTTTTACGAAAATATAGATACCCGCTAACATCAAAGGCAAAATCATAATCGATAGCTCTCCGCTTTGTCCGACAGTCCCGGCAAAAGACACGCCGATTGAAACCGGTAGAACCATAAAAATAGTTAAACCGATGAGAGGGAAAAAGACTTTCAATGTTTCACCTAAATTTTGGAAGAAGTGTTGATAAGTACCTTGATTAATTGATTTAATATTAAGAATAATCATGGCGTTAATAAACATGCTTATCAATGCGGAAATCATGGATGGAACCAATTGAGCCAGTAAAACAGACTCAATATCTTTAACTTTTGTCGGGTCGATTTTAGGCATCCCATGAAAACTGACAATCTGTAATACCATTAATAATACAATAGCGTAAACGGAAAATTGCGCTTGATTACGCATAAAATTCCAACTATCTTGTAACAAATTAGGAAATTTAATCGGCATTCGAAATCCTTTAATTCAAGTTATTGAGTATAAAATAAAGAAATGTTGCAAAGTATAGCAACAGTTAGTCCTCTTCGCTATTGTAGATTTGTATCAGTCAGTTACAATGCAATTCCTTTAGATTGGATCAATCATTATTATGTATACCACATTACAAGCGGGACAACGTTATTTGAACACGTTTCCGAATCAAAAAAAATTGAGTTTATTTATGCCCGATTACCGCCTTATTCAATTGGTGAAATTTGCCTCTCGCATTATGCCGGCATTCGCCTGTTTTGCCCTCATTTGGCAATACTTTTTTTATGATCCGGAACAAGCAGTATTGGCAAACGCAACCCTAACATCTTTATTCGCGTTGAGTATTCCTTTTCAAGGGTTATTTTGGCTTGGCAGACGGGCAAAATCACCGTTGCCGTTATCATTATTGAAATGGTATGAAGAATTGCGTCAAAAACTGATTAACGAACGGCATAAAATTGCCGATCAAGCGGTTCCAACTTACCAAGATTTTGCAAATCTTCTGCGCCTTGCAGAAAGCACTTGGGGTGACCAATATTTTAATGAGCTATAGCGTTAAATAACAAAGGGCATCATTCGATGCCCTTTGTCGTCTTAGTTGATATTGAATGCTTCCGTATAAGGAATAATGCCTCGTTTCAACATCTTCGATACGCCACTGCTGTAGTTATTACCGAAGCGTAATTCAAAATTAATACCGAAACGGTTGTCATAGTAGAAATCATTGACAGTATCGCTTTGACCTGACGGCGTTGCGGTTAAACGACGTGCCGTATAAAGAGTCGTACTCCAACAACAGGTGTTGTAAGTCAAACCAAGCTGACTTTCTACCGATTTACTCAATGCTAAATCATGATAATGACTTACCATCATAGACACGTTATCAGTTAACTCCCAACCGACTACCGCGCCGATCTGCTTGATATCCTGACCATATCTATTGCTACTTAAGTTTTGGTCGATATAGCTTTTACTTGCATATCGATAATTCAACTGCACCACGTGATTTTCTTTAGGTTTATATTGCAACGACATATTGGCTAATGACGTTTCATTTAAACGGGTGTCATATTGATAGCTACCATGCCAATTCCATTTTTCATGGAATTTCCAGTTAGATTCCAGCGACCAAGATGAAGAACGCTTCGCTCTGGTATTTTCCGAGGTACTGTCTACTTTAGATTGGGTAATATAGTAAATCTGCCCTGCACTGAAGTTAAACACTTCATTACCGGTTTTATCGCTGAAGAAACGCGTGGTTCCCCCTAATGTAATTTGGTTCGCAGAAGCAATACGGTCTAAACCGCTGTAACGACGATCATTAAATAACGAGTAATAATCTTGTTGTAATAATGCCGAATCATAGCCTAACCCCAAGCTGTCCTGCATCCGGGAACCGATATAACGTTGATTTCGATATGGACGGTATAAATATTGTGCCCTTGGCTCCAACACTTGGGTAAAACCACTGAAAATTGGTTTATCCGATTCCAATGTCGTTTTTATATCCACCTTAAATTGCGGAATAGTACGAGAAACTCGATTTTTTACAGGTTCTGCATCCTCTGCCGAACCTTGTTTTTGAATATAATAAGTTGTATAGAGTTTACTTTCTAAATTAATACTTCCGAAACGATTGGCAAACGGAAAATTAATAGCCGGCTCGGCGTGGAAACGCCACGCTGTCGGCATCGTATTATCATCATTTTCAAAATGCGAAATCTGAGCAAAGAAAGCGAAATCACCGTTTTTAACTAGATGATTTTTATAATAATGAAACTCAAGTTGTGGAAAAACACGATAAGGCTTACTTCCCGACTCATCAAATGTTTGGAATTTTTTCGCCGCAATCGAGAAATTATAATTCGGTTGGAAATAACCTAACTTAAAGTTCTGTGTTGCATAACCATCAGTACTGCTGCCATATTCCGAATCAAAGTCAGAAAAGTAACGTCTATCGCTTACGCGAGTATAATCGACAGAAAAACGCCAGTTATTTAAGAAACTGGCTTGATGTTGCCAAAATAACAGATAACGCGAGCGGTTTTTCTCAGTCCATTCGTCTAAGCGATCTTTATTTAAATATTCCGTAGCGAATTTTCCTTCACCCAATACCGTTAAATAACGGAATTCCGGACTGATTTGCCAACCGCGTTTGGAATAATAAGTCGGTGTAACGGTTGCATCCATATTCGGTGCAATATTCCAATAAAAAGGTTGTGAATACGTATAGCCGTCGCGGCTAGAGTGACCGGCACTCGGAATCAACAACCCTGAACGGCGACGATCACCAATCGGAAATTGTAAGTACGGAGAATAAAAAACCGGTACATCTTTAATCTTAAAGCGAGCATGCCACATCTCTGCATACTCTTCTTTAACGTGTTGGATCATCTCATTGGCTTCAATCGACCACGAATTATCATTACTTAAACAAGACGTAAAAGTCGCATTTTTCATGATGCGAGTATCCGAATTGGCTGAAACTTCTTCGGCCGATCCTCGTCCTTGCTGACCGACTAATTGATAATCGGCATTGGATAATTGGGCTTCATTACCGCTCAGATTAATTTTGGCTTCCGTCCCGGTGGCATTGATCAGATTATCACGATAATCAAATTTACCGTTTAAATAGGCATGACGAACAGCATCGCCTTGTTGTTCTACACGGACTTGATCCGCATATACCGAACGATTGCCTTGCTTAATGCTGACATCTCCGCTATAGGTCGCATCTGTCGGTTGATTAATCACTGCATTGTCCGCCTCAATATAAACGGGTAATTGGGTTTGATCGCCCTGTACCACTTCCCCTTGAAACTGCGGAACACCCAACAAACATTGGCTTTTCAAATCGGCAACAGCATAATTACTGTAACAAGCTGCCATCACGGCAATAGAAAGTAGGCTGTAATGATGTTGTTTCATAGATTCGTCCTATTTTTAAATTTCCCCTTCCCTTTAACTATTTGAGGGAGAAGTGTGAATTTGCGTTCTAAGTATAACGGACTCTTACAAGCGGTCTGTTATCCGCGAAAATTTGCAAATCGGTTGCGCCGATACACAACCAGAATTAAATAATTCTCGAGAATTGTTGGCGTTTTGCCTGCTGCCTTGAATAGATATCAAAACACATACAGATATTGCGTACTAACAAACGACCGCGAGGTGAAATCACTATGCCAGTCTCATTGATCTCAAGCAAACCGTCTTTAGCAAGTGGTGCCAACAACGATAAATCTTCTGAAAAATAGTTTTTAAAATCAATATGGTAGGCTTGTTCAACCTGTGCATAATCCAACTTGAAGTTACAAATTAAAGATTTGATCACATCACGACGCAAACAATCGTCTTTTGTCATACTTAAACCTTTATGTAACGCAATACCACGCATTTCCACTTCGGCATAATACTGCTTCAGCTCTTTATGATTTTGAGCGTAGCTGTCGCCAAGCAGGCTGATTGCCGAAACACCTAATCCGACTAAATCCGCATCTTCCTGAGTCGTATAGCCTTGGAAATTGCGATGTAGCTCACCTTTTTCCTGAGCAATCGCCAGTTCATCGTTCGGCTTAGCAAAATGATCCATACCGATAAATTTGTAGCCTGCATTATTCAAGGTTTCAATAGTTTTTTGCAGGATCTCTAATTTTATTTCCGGAGCCGGCAACATATCATCGCGAATTTTAATCTGTGCCGCAAAACGGCTCGGTAAATGCGCATAGTTAAACACGCTCATTCTGTCCGGATTCAATTCAATGACTTTTTGCAAAGTAAACATAAAACTTTCAACCGTCTGTTTTGGCAAACCGTAGATCAGATCAATATTGGTTGAGGCAAACCCTAGTGATTTCGCTCGCTTCATCAAGGCAAAAATAAAATCTTCGTCTTGTTCGCGATTCACTAATTTTTGCACCTCTTTGTTGAAATCCTGAATCCCCATACTGATTCGGTTAAATCCGATTGAGCGCAAATGATCCAACATATCCAATTCGATCTCCCGCGGATCCATTTCGATACTGATTTCCGCATCCGAACTGACATTAAAATGTTTTCTCAACATCGCCATCAGGCGTAAAGACTGCTCTTCATTTAAATAAGTCGGAGTACCGCCGCCCCAATGTATTTGGGTGACCGTACGGTTTCGGAATAACTCCGCACGGTATTTGATTTCTTTTTCGAGGTAATCCAAATAGATATCCACTTTATGCTGGTGACGAGTAATAATTTTATTACAAGCACAGAAATAACATAGCTTGTGGCAAAACGGAATATGAATATAAAGAGAAAGCGGCTTGTCCGGATAACGTGCCGCCGCTGCTTTAAAATCATCATCGTTATAGGATTCGTTAAACTCTAATGCGGTTGGATAAGAGGTATAACGCGGTCCTGATTGATTATATTTTTGGATAAGATTGATATCCCAAATAATTTCTGACATTGACTTGCCTACTTCAACTCTTGTTTGAATTGTTCTACGTCTTTTAACAATTGACGAAGTTCTGTTTTAATTTGTTGTTCTAATTCCGCTTCTTTAGCTTCACGTTCCAAATCCAACTTCATCCGCTCATTGCGTTTCAAATTTTTACGTTCTGCCAAAATCGGCATAGACTCGACCACTTGATAAAGCGCCCACATTGCAGGGAAAACGGATAGTTTTTTGCCCAATATATCCAACAATGGTTTTAGCCGTAATACGCCTTCGGAAAAATCACATTGGTCTGCTAACATTGCACGGGCAATCACATCAATACTATCAATGATGTTTTGATAACGTTCATTTTTTGCCTGCTGTAACTGCTTTTTTTGTCTGTTCAACTTCACCAATAGAGTAATGGCATAACCAGCCAAAGAAAGCATAATCAGTACGGCGAGAATAATTAAAAAAAATCGTATCATCATTAACGGAATTTATTAATATCCATGGTTTCAAACTGGCGTAATAATGCGTCTTCATCTTCCTCTTCGTCTTCAATACCAAGCTCCGCCATTAATTCGTATACGCGATCCAGACATTCATCGACAAATTGCTGATCTTTCGGCGATAAGGTCTTGCCGGCTTCCAACGCATCTAATAACTCATTAAGAATTTCATTATTTTCTAACTGTTCAAGCTCGATTTCAGGAGCCAAGCGTGGTTTGGCAATTTCAGTTGCTGGAATCACCGGTTTGATCGGTTGATCCGGACGATTCACAAATTCCACAACTAATGGGACTTTTTTACGACTACCGATACGCGGATCTTTTGGCGTTTTTTCCGCTGCTTTTTTCTGTGCTACCGCATCATTGGTGCGTGAACCGGAAGGCAAGCCCTTATGCTTACGCTTTTTCTTTTCTTCAAGGGCGGCTAAATCCAACTCATAACGGGTCGGTTTACGGTTTTTAGACGGACTGATTTTGGTTTTATCTTGCTCGTAAGGTTTCTTTTCTACCTTTCTGGCAGGCATGATATCGGTAATTCTACGCGTTTTTTTTGAGCGACTCATAATATAGGTTTTTTAAGATTAAAATAGGAGCGGATTGTATCACAACTTAGAGAATGAAAAAATTGAGATTGCTTCAGGGCTGTTTATTCTTGTTTATTATTTAAGCCGAAAGATCTCTTTGTGAGTACAAGGCATAAATAAACAGGGAGTCACAGCCCCTCTGCAAGCGGTGAGATACGCCCATTATTTTGCAAAAACAGTTTGATAAAATGTCACGCACTAGTATGAAAAGGCTTATATATCGCGCCAAATTAGCGTTGCCATTCGCCCTGTCACTTTATCCCGACGATAAGAAAAAAAGTTTTCTCTATCGCAGAAAGTGCAAAAATCACCGCCTGTAATTGTCTGAATACCGAGCTTATTTAATCGCTGGCGAGCAATTTGGTAAAGATTACCTAAAAACTTACCGCTTGTTGTCGGGTCCGGTACAAAAGCTTCAGCCGCTTGCGGGTCAAATACACAAAATTGATCGATCACATCTTGCCCGACTTGAAATGCCGTTGGTCCGATTGCCGGCCCTAACCAAACACAAATATCATTTGGCGCAGCGGTAAATTCTGCGACAGTCGCTTCAACCACACCGTCACACAATCCACGCCAACCGGCATGTGCCGCTGCAACTTCTTTTCCGTCGCGGTCAGCAAAGATAATCGGTAAGCAATCTGCCGTCATCACTAAACAGACTTGATTCGGTTGATTGGTATACACCGCATCCGCTTCCAAATCCGTTCCGCGATAAGGCAAACGAATAACGCGAGTACTATGTGTTTGAGTCAAATAAACCGGTGATTGCGGTAACTTAGCCTCTTTCGCTAACAATTCGCGATTTTGTTGTACATCTTCAAGACTGTCGCCCACATGGCTGCCTAAATTCAAACGATCAAAAGGTGCAACACTTACGCCGCCGGAACGAGTGGTCGTTAAAGCACGGATATTTTCCGGCACAGACCAAGTCGGTAGGATGAACTTCATTATTTTCTTACCGCAACAGCTTCAATTTCAATGCTGACATCTTTCGGCAAACGAGCCACTTCAACACAAGAACGAGCAGGGAAAGAAGGATGATTGTTCTCTTTAAAAAAAGCTTCATATACTACGTTCATTTCCGCAAATTCTTCCAGATCTTGCATAAATACCGTGGTTTTCACAATATCGGCAACGGTTAAACCCGCTTGTTCAATAATCGCTTTGACATTTTCCAACGCCCGACGGGTTTGCTCTTCGATTTCACTTGGGATTTCACCAGTTTGGGGATCGAGCGGGATCTGACCCGAAGTTAACACCAAATTACCCAAATCAACGGCTTGTACATAAGGACCTATCGCTTTTGGCGCATGCTCTGTGTGAATTACTTTTGTCATAATATTTCCTTTTAAACGGAGGAGAAATAAGTGGTGAGAGTTTGAAAGGTTTTTTACCTTTTGTAAATAGCATATAATTGCAAAATTCTAATCAAATCTAACCGCTTGTAAGAGAATCTATGAGTATCAACGTTACCGAAATCGTACTACACCAACTTCACCAAACAAACAGTGAATCCCCCGAACTCCAAACCGTATTAAGAGAAAACTTGCTGACCATTAGCTCCGAAGCGGAGCAAATGATGCTACAACTTCATCAGGCTTATCAAGGAAAAGCAAAAGCCTACGGAGTATTTCTATCGGAGTCGGTATTTGCTCAACAACTTAATCGTTTGTTAGAAAATGAGACCGATTTTCTGCCCTTCAGCCACAGTTGCGCCAAAATGTTGGCGAGCGAATTGGTGAAATATCCCTTTGCGTCAGGCGGCACCTTTATTCTCTGTCGCTACACTTTTTTAACAACCGAATATCTGTTTATCGCCTTGATCGATAGCCGATCTTCCATGTTGGTAGACGAACAGCTGGAGGTAAAACGTACCGAATATTTGGACATAACCCAATATGATATTGCTTGTCGAATCAACTTAACCGAACTCAAAATTAACGCCCAATCTAACCGTTATTTAACTTTTATCAAAGGGAGAGTCGGTAGGAAAGTCGCTGACTTTTTTATGGATTTTTTAAGTGCAGAAGAAGGCTTAAATCCACAAGTTCAAAACCAAGTTCTCCTGCAAGCTGTCAGTGATTATTGTCAACAAGGCGAATTAGACAATACTCAGACTCAAGCGGTGAAAAAACAGGTGTTCGATTATTGCAAAGGGCAAATCAACAGCGGAGAAGAGATTACGTTAAGCGATTTGTCCGATAATTTGCCGACCTTAAACGAACAGCAATTCGTTGAATTTGCCCAAGCGCAGGAATACGGTTTGGAGGACAACATCCCGCCGATGCGTAATGCGCTAAAAACACTGACCAAATATTCCGGTTCCGGCAAAGGCGTCACTCTTAGTTTTGATGCAGAATTATTAAACCAACGCATTATTTGGGATGAACTAAATGACACATTGACTATCAAAGGGTTACCCACCAATTTACGCGATCAACTCATGCGTAATAAATAATGGCATTTTTATAACGGTTTCGGTATGATCTGCCGTAATTCCCGAACATTGAAGGTATAACTATGAAAATAAAATCTCTTGTTGCAATTTTATTACTCACTGTTGGCGTGAGTGCTTGTTCCACGGTGGAAAAGGTGGTGTATCGAATTGATGTGCCGCAAGGTAACTACTTGGAACAAGACAGAATCGATCAAGTGCAAGTGGGTATGAATAAAGAGCAAGTGCAATATTTACTCGGCGCGCCGGTGCTTAAAGATGTTTTTAATGAAAACCGCTGGGATTATGTTTTCATCAATCGTAAAGGCCATGAAGAGCCGGTTCAGCACACCCTATTCGTTTACTTTGACCAACGTAATTTAGTGAGCGAAGTCAAATTGGATAAACCGCTGAATTCTGCAGAATAAGCATTACAAGCGCTCGGAAACAGCGATTAATTTGCAAATTTCTGCATCAAACAGACCGCTTGTTCAAAACCCCAAAGAGGCGTCATTCAATGCCTCTTTTGTTTTGCCACTAGGTTCTTAAATCATTCGCCTGTTGCAATAAATTGCGGCTTTCTTTCAAAAACTGTTCCGAATAATCGCCAAACCAATGATGAACCTTTTCAAATGCATCAATAAAGCCCTGCTTATCGTGATTTTTGAAAAATGCCACGCTTTGCGTAAAACTTTGTTGCAGTGATTCAATCACATCTAAATTTTCCGGTTTATCGGCGATAATATCGGCATATAACGCCCCGTCTTGAGCAAACAGACGACCGATCATCGCCAATTCTAAGCGGTAAATCGGAGATGACAATGCCAACAGCTGTGACAATTTCACCGGTTGTTGAGATAAATGTAACCCGTAAGCAAAGGTAGAAAAGTGGCGTAGAGCCTGAATGTAGGTCATAGAATGATCGTGTTCATGGGCATCAATTTGCTCCACTTTTGCGCCCCAAATTCTGATTTGCTCTAACAACCATTGATAGCGCTCGGAAAATCGCCCGTGACAACAAGCGACTACCTGTTTAGCCATACTGGCGATATCAGGTCCGAACATGGGGTGCAAGCCGACTACCGCGCCTTCATGAACTTCCAACATTTTTGCCAACGGTTGAACTTTTACCGAGGTGAGATCCGCCAAAATCATATTTTCAGTTAAATACGGCTGTAAACGCGCAATGGTTTCAAGGGTTTTATCAATCGGTACACAGACAATAACGACATCGGCACCGCCCAGAATATGTTCTGCATTTTCCCAGTCTTGGCTACCCAACGGCACCGCTTGATAGCCTGATTTAGCAAAATAACGTACAAATAACCCACCTAATTTTCCTCGACCGCCTACGACTACGATTTTTTTAATCTCCGGATTTGTCGCTTTAAAACCGTGTTTATTTTCATTGGCGTAAGATTCACGCATAACCCGACGCAATACGTCTTCAACCAAATCCGCAGGAATCCCCTGTTTTTCCGCTTCCTGACGACGGGCGTTGATCATTGCCGTTTCGCGCGCCGGATCATAAATCGGTAAACCGTGTTGTTGTTTAATTTTGCCGACTTCGGCAACCAAGGCTAAACGTTTGGCAAAAAGTTGAATCAGTTGCTTATCGATTTGGTCGATCTGATCTCGAATAGGACTTAGTGGATTCATACTGTCATCTCAATAGGCGTGCGCTAAAACTAAAACATACGCCATCTATTTTTATAAAAATTATTTTCTTAATGTTTCAGCGAAACGGGTTAATAATGTTTCGGTGGTTTCCCAGTCAATACAAGCGTCGGTAATCGATACACCGTATTTCATTTGTTCAAAAGGCTGCTCTGAAGATTGATTGCCGGCAAACAAATGGCTTTCAATCATTAAACCAATAATTGATTGATTACCGGCGATCAATTGCTGCAATACATTTTCGGCCACCAGTGGCTGGCGACGATAATCTTTATTTGAATTGCCATGACTACAGTCGATCATGATCGCTTCAGGCAAACCCGCTTTACGTAGCACTTGCTCGCACTCTGCAACATACTGTGCTTCAAAGTTCGGGGCTTTACCGCCACGTAAAATCACATGCCCGTCCGGATTACCTTTAGTGGTTAATACAGTGACCTGCCCTTCTTGGTTAATACCGATAAAACTGTGACCTTGGGCTGAAGCCTGCATTGCATTAATCGCTACGCCTAGATTACCATCAGTACCGTTTTTAAACCCGACAGCCATCGATAAGCCCGATGCCATTTCTCGGTGAGTTTGTGATTCGGTTGTTCTTGCTCCGATTGCAGACCAGCTGAACATATCTGCCAAATATTGCGGACTAATTGGATCCAACGCTTCCGTTGCCAAAGGTAAACCGAGTTCGGTAAGATCTAATAAAAGTTTACGTGCAATACGTAAACCTTTGACCACATCAAAAGAACCGTCTAAATTCGGGTCGTTAATCAATCCCTTCCAACCGACCGTCGTACGCGGTTTTTCAAAGTAAACGCGCATAACAATGTAAAGTTTATCTGACACTTTATCCGATAATTCCTTTAATTTGATCGCATATTCCATCGCAGCAATTGGATCGTGAATAGAACACGGTCCTATTACAATAAGCTGGCGAGGATCGCGTTTATGAATAATATCAGAAATAACTTTTCTTGATTTTTCAATCTGTTTACGCAGATTTTCCGGAAGAGGAAATTCTGTTTTGAGTTCTTTCGGGGTGATTAAAACGTATTCATCGACGATATTAACGTTATGCAAGCTGTCTTGATTTACCACAGTGTTCATTTTTATTTCCTTAAAGTGTAAAAGTTTTAATACAGGCTTAATTTACCGTTTTATTCCCAAGCTTTCAATGACTTTTTGTTTTACGGCATCCACGGTAATTAATTTCATCCACGCTTTACCCTTTGCTTTCGTCGCCCAAGGTAATTTATCCCACGATTTACCATAGCTTTGTTCAATAGCCTGATCGTAAACCGAAACTACTTTATCCAAATCCTGATAAGGACCTGTACGACGAGGATTATGAATCGCATATAAGCCGATGATCGGTGTATGCTGAGTCGTTGCAATATGCGCCGGACCGGAATCGGAAGACAACACTAAATCGACTTGGCGGATTAAACCCGCCAACTGTTTTAAGTTGGTTTTACCCGCTATATTACGGCAATTCGGTGCGAGTTGTTGAATTTTTGCTGCAGTTTCCATTTCATAGTCGGCAGCAGAACCGCACACAATGACATGAATGTCATGTTCTGCCACAAATTTTGCGATTTCCGCATAATTTTCCGGCTGCCAGTCCTTCTCTTTTTTACTGGAACAAGGTGCAATCAACAAATTTTGGCGATTTTTATCCAAAAATTGAGCGGCATAATCCAAATCGAATTGACTCACCGGTAGGTTCCATTGTGCGCTTAAGTCCGTTACGCCAATCGCTTTGGCAAACATCATCTGTCCGTCTAATACGTGCGGACAAGCGGTCTGTTCCACCTTGAAATTTGTAAAAAGCCACTGTCCTTCACGCGCACGATCTTTATTAAAACCAACTTTGGTTTTCGCTTTAATCCCTAACGACAAAATCGAAGCACGAAACGCCGTTTGCAAATTAAGCAGGAAATCAAACCGCTTGTTGCGAAGTTGCTTCCATAACGTAAAAATACCTTTCCAGCCTGATTTTTTATCGTAGGGAATTAAAGTGACATTCGGAATACCTTGCATTAAAGCCGCTTCGGTTTTTCCGATAATCCAAGTGATTTCTGCCTTCGGATATTGACGCTGAATCGCTTGTACAACCGCAAGGGTATGACAAACGTCACCGATAGCGGAAAGGCGTAAAATACAAATTGATGGAGCTGTTTTCATTAGAATTTGCGCTCTTTAAAATAGTAAATTTTATCGTTATCGTTGATTTGACGTAACACCTTACACGGATTGCCGACAGCGACACTATTGTCAGGTATATCTTTAGTTACAACGCTGCCCGCACCGATGACTACATTATTGCCGATATTGACATTCGGCATCACTACGGTATTTCCGCCAATCCACACATTATCACCAATCGTAATCGGCATACCAAATTCCAAGCCGCTATTACGTTTTTCCGGATCAATCGGGTGACCTGCCGTAAAAAGAGATACATTCGGCGCAAACATGACATTATTGCCGATGGTGATCGTAGCAACATCTAGCATCGTGCAGTTGTAATTTGAATAGAAATTTTCGCCGAGAAAAATATGATTACCGTAATCACAACGAAAAGGAAGTTCGATATGAAAATGTTGCCCCGTTTGACCGAATAAATTACGAAAAAGGACATTACGTTCTGTAAGTTGCGACGGCGGTAACTGATTAAGCCGATAAACAATTTCACGCGCCCGAGCGCGCCCCGCTTTCAGTTCCGGATCTGCGGCATCATATAATTCACCTGCAAGCATTTTTTCTCTTTCACTCATATCAATATTCCTTATAGGCATTTTGCCGGTTTCGGAAGCCCGGCAATTTTAGTCGCTTGTTTAGCCGGTCCATCAGGAAATAAACGTTGTAAATAACGGCTACTGCCCTTTTCTTCACCAAATTTTTGAGAAAGAGATTTCACCAACATTCTGATCGCCGGCGAGGTTTTATATTCTTGATAAAAAGCGCGTACAAAGAATACGATTTCCCAATGTGCTTCACTTAAAACGATATTCTCTTTCGCTGCTATCGCAACGGCAAGTTCTTCCGACCAATCGTCCAGATTTTTAAGGTAACCGAATTCGTCTGTAGGAAATTTGTGTTGATTGAGTTCGATATAGTGGCTCATACTTTATGTTGTAAATCCAAAAATACGTTTGAAGAGGTTATATTGACACAAATTATCGCACTTTTCCAAAACCATAAATAAAAAATGCCACAATAATGTGGCATTTTTTAAAGAAGAGAACAATTAGTCGTCACTACCGAAAGCACCGAATAGTTGTAAGAAACTCACAAACAAGTTATAAAGTGAAACGTATAAATTCACGGTTGCCAAGATGTAGTTGGTTTCACCACCATGAATAATGCTGCTGGTCGTTAATAAAATCGCCGCACTGGAGAAAATGACAAATAATGCGCTGATAGCCAAACTTAATGCCGGAATTTGTAAGAAAATATTGGCAATTACA
>NZ_JBGXYA010000048.1:0-43576 GCF_041814905.1 Glaesserella sp.
AGGTTACGGTGAAGCAAACCCGGTAACAGGCAACACTTGTGATGCGGTGAAAGGTCGTAAAGCGTTAATCGCGTGTTTAGCACCGGATCGTCGTGTAGAAATCCAAGTTCAAGGTTCAAAAGAAGTCGCAATGTAATTGACATCTGTTGGAATAACAGCTTAAGAAAATGCCCGCTATTGCGGGTATTTTTGTTTTGGAAGAAAAAATTGCAAAATATCGGCTGAAAATGACCGCTTGTATTATTGTTTTAACAGTGCTTTAAGATTTGCTTTCATCTTGTTGATTTGTTCTGCATAGATCTGTTTATTTTCTAGCTCATCGATTAAATAGTTAATTGTTTCCGATAGCGTCATTTCCATTTCGTTAGATTGTTTAGAGAGTCTGAGCCAGCTGGAATAATCCAGATCGATTGATTTTTTTCGGGTAGATTGTTTTTCGGCATTGAAGAAACGCTTACGTCTTGCGCGGATAGATTGGCGCATTCTACGACGTTGATCGGAAGTCATTTCTGACTTAATCCACTGTTCGATCTCCTTCGGCGAATCTTGTAAAGTGGTGAGTAGCTGTATTTTGAGCTCGATAAGGCTTCGCTCGGTATGCTTAGTTACATTTTCACCTTCGCGATATTTTTTTAGCAGATATTTCCATTTCCAATTTGCTTCTTGGATTTCTAGTTTCTGATATCTCATAGCTCCTCCTACAATTCTTCAAGTATAGCGGAATTAGCTGAACGATTAAATATTTGTACTTAAGATCGTACAGAATCTATTAATGAATATTCGGTTAAGCCTATGTATAATGAAGCTAAATTTTTATAACGAGGCGATTCTGTGCATATTTCACCATTAACGTGGCAATCTTTAACATCTCAATATACATTTAAAGAGCGAGATCAAACGGTCAAATTCTTTGATTTTCAACCACAAGCAGAGCAAGCGATAACACAATTTATCTTAAGTGATTTTGGATCTGCACTTATCTTGAAAACGGAAACTTTCCCGGAATTTCTAACAGAAATTACAGATCTTTTTAACTTGCATAAGATTAAAACGGTAGTTAGAACCGAATTCAATCGTAATAGTTTGTTTGGCTACAGTTTGTATTTGGATAAAGAAGGAAAAACAGAATCGATTCAAGGTGCGGTTCAGCAAGCGGATAACGGGGTGTTGATTTTAAATCTAAGCGCTTTGTTATTGGATATCACTCAATGGGATAAACTTAAGCAGGCGTTACTGTTCGGGCAGTATCAGCAGCATACGGTTAATGCCGTACCGGTAGCGTTGCCGAGTGTCAAAACAACATTCAAACTGCTGCTGGTTGGGGGACGTGATGAGATTGCGACGTTATATGCCTATGACAACAGTTTGTATCAATTTAGCCAATATGCAGAATTAGAATCTTATTTAACCGTTGATGAAGAAAATATTGAACAGTGGGGAAGTTATATTCAATCGGCAGCGAAGCAATATGGGAATAAACAATTTTCTGCATTGGCATTAAATCAACTATTACGCAATTATATTCGTGATAGCGAAAATCGACACTTGATCTCAATTTCTCCGACGTTGTTAAAGAAAAATATTTTGGGTATTAGCAGTTTTTATCCGAATGTTGATGAATTTGATGATATTCAAGGCTATTTTGATTATTTAGAACAACAGTCTTCGGTCTTAAACCAATATGTTGTACACGATATTCTGCAAAACCAGCTGTATATTGAAACAGAAGATGAAACCGTAGGGCAGATTAACGGATTATCGGTAGTGGAATTTGACGGAGTGCCTTATTCCTTTGGTGAGCCGTTGCGTATTAGTTGTAACGTTCAGTATGGAGACGGTGAAATTCACGATATTGAACGTAAAGTCGAATTGGGTGGTAATATTCATTCTAAAGGCATTATCATTGCACAATCCTGCTTGGCAAATTTACTTGAATTGCCAACTCAGTTACCGTTTTCTGCCTCTCTTGCTTTTGAGCAGTCTTACGGAGAAATTGATGGCGATAGCTCCTCACTTGGTATTTTCTGTGTGTTGATCAGTGCGTTAACCAAATTGCCGTTACCACAATCTATTGCGGTTACCGGTTCTATTGACCAGTTCGGTAATGTATTGAGTGTGGGAGGAGTGAATCAGAAAATTGAAGGCTTCTTCGCTATCTGTGATGCTCGTGAGCTAACAGGAAAGCAAGGTGTGATTATTCCCGCGGTCTGCTTATCACATTTGAGTTTAAAGCAAGAGGTAGTTGAGGCCGTAAAAGCAGAAAAATTTCATATTTGGGCGGTATCGGATGTGTTTGAAACCATTCAAATTTTATTGCAACACGATTTCTATGATGATGAATTGCCGAAAGACAGTGATAAACAATCGATATTTTCCCTTGTTCATCAATATATTGAACAGCACCAGAACGAATATACAAGCGGTACGATTTTGCAAAAATTTTGCAAATTATTCAAAAACGGCTAATTTTCTAAACTGATTCGACCAGACAGCTTACAACTGTTCGCTATTTTAAAAGTCTGTTACCATTCGTGTTCAATTATGCACTGAAAAAACAGGCTTTTTTCGATTTTAATAGGAAAAAATAATGAACACTTGTACACCTAATATTAAACCTAGCTATGATTACGAAGACTTATTAGCCTCAGGGCGCGGTGAGCTTTTTGGTAGCGAAGGTCCGCAATTGCCTGCTCCAACGATGTTAATGATGGATCGCATCACAAAAATTACGGATACAGAAGGTCTGTTTGAGAAAGGCTATATTGAGGCGGAACTCGATATTCATCCTAATTTACCGTTCTTTGCATGCCATTTTATCGGTGATCCGGTAATGCCGGGGTGTTTAGGTTTAGATGCGATGTGGCAATTAGTCGGTTTCTACTTAGGCTGGATCGGCGGTAAAGGTAAAGGTCGTGCATTAGGTGTGGGGGAAGTGAAATTTACCGGCCAAATTCTTCCGTCCGCGAAAAAAGTGATTTACCGTATTAATATGAAGCGCGTTATCAACCGTAAATTAGTGATGGGAATGGCGGATGGTGAAGTCGAAGTGGATGGCAGAGTCATCTATACCGCAACTGACTTAAAAGTAGGATTGTTCCAAGACACCTCTTCTTTCTAATTTTTCGATCTGCGTCGAAAAAATCATATTTGTTGATTTACAAATCTTTATCTCATACTAATATCCTCCTCACCGGGAGGATATTATGTTTCGTGCAGTCACCTTAATCGAATTATTGGTCACTCTGGCGCTCGTTGTTATTTCTTTTTATTTCATTTCTCCCGTTCTTTTTCGTATACAGGAACATATTTTGATCACTCATGAAATTGATCAAATTAAAACTTTTGTTTATCAAGTTCAATCTCGTGCCAGATATAGTAAGAAAAATTATTCTTTTACGATTTCTCAACAAGAGCAAGAAAAAAATTGGTGCATTATTGCTATTGAGAAAATAGATAATCGGCAAATTATTTGTGATTGTTTAAATATCTCGGGTTGTCATATTCAAACAGGCTATTATTTATATCAAGCAAGTAATAATCAGCTTTTATTAAAAAATAATAGTTTATATCCGAAAGCTTTTATTGATATTGACGGTAAATCCGCACGGTTAAGCCCTAAATGTTTAGAAATAAGTAGTAATAGTGTACGTGAAATCTTGCAATTCGATCAAAATGGGGTGGTGAATGTGGTACAAGATGGTAAACGCAGTAGCTGTAAATAGTCGTTATCGAGCTTTTAGTTTAATTGAAACCCTGATTTCATTATCTTTGGCTATCGTTTTACTGTTTTCGGTAGCATCTTTTTATTCCGATTCTTACTATAACCAGTATAAACAGCGCGAATTATTAAACTTACAACGTAATGCTCATCAACTATTAGATTATTTTCAACAACATATTCAACATATTGGTTTCCAAGGGAAATTTAGGCAAGAAAGCAACTACTCACTCTTCCGTGTAGAAGGAAAATTTTATGCGTTAAATTTTCCTCAGTGTCTGATGTTTTTTTATGATCTGAATGGTGACGGCTGTATCGGTAATCGGACGAGAACCCAACCATGCCACAATGCACAATTGAATCGGACGAGTCATGTTAGTAAAGAACTATGGGGAATTAAGTTAGAAAATAAAGCAATTGCTATTTATGAGGATAGTGCCGAGCAAAATTGTTATAAAACGGAATGTGAAAAAGTACTTACAAGTTGTCATTCCGGCGTTTGGCGGCGATTTTCCGAAATGGCGGATTATACTGTGGAGGATTTACATTTCGAATGGATAGCGTTTGAACGTATTTTAAAGATTTCATTAACACTCGCTTCGGAAACCCGACCTGATATTCAATACAGTGCTTCGGCATATAGCTATCTTTTTAATGGGCGGGATTGGTAATGAGAATACGGTTTTCTGCTAGCGTATTATTAGTGTCATTACTCATCTTGAGTGGACTATTGGCGTTGTTATTTTTAGCTAAGGATAATATTTTAAATCAAGATAAATTGAGTCAATATTATTATTTTGATTATTTAAAAGATAAACTTAAATTGATTAATGAGATATCTGTTGATGAACATAGAACATGTCAGGAAGAAAAAAAGGAAATAATCCGAGTAGAATTTAATACAATAAATTACACTTTTTATTGTGAACTAAAATCTATTTTCATTAAACCGAAACCAACAAGAGAAAAATATATTGCAGTCGATAATATTCGGGATTGGCTTGATATTGATAAATATGCTTCAGAGATCTTTACTATTCATGACTTAACTGAATTACCGCCAAGTTCTGAACAACAACCAATAATCGTTATCGCACTTGCCCCGATTGATCAGCGTTTAGAACAGGATTTTTACGGTATTATCATTACGGATTTCCATTTTGATATTACGGGTAAACGATTTTACGGCGTACTTTATTCCTCTTATGATAATGCACGGGAAGAACGAAATTTAAGTTATCGACGAACAGTTATCGACAACATTGAAAAACATTTTGCTCAGTGGCGCTATTTACCGAATTCAAGGAATATCATTACGAATGATTAGACTATTCAAAGCAGAAAATACGATTAGTGTTGTTATTGCTATTATGTTATTTTCAATGTTGTATCTTACATACAGTCATTGGCAGACACAGCAAAACGATCAAACGAATTTTGTGTTTCAGCAACGACAAGCATTACAAATTGCGGAAAATCAAATTGCTTTGAAGATGAATGATAAGCAAGCCTGCGAATCGTCTATTGAGCAAAATGGTATCTATTTTGAGATTCAGTGCAGTTTGCAACAAATTCGGGTAAGTTTTCCGAAAGGGGAGGTAATTATCAAGCGGGATGACTAAAAAAAGCGGTATAATAGAGCAGCTTTAAAAAGGAAGATTGCGATGTTTACCGTTTATTATTCTAATCAGCTTGAAAATCAGAAAGATCTGCTTGTCGGGATTTTAACTAAAGATCCGAATCCAAATCCCTTTGAGCAGGAAATTGTGTTGGTACAAAGCCTTGGTATGGCACAATGGTTGCAAATGCAGATTGCAGAAGATCTCGGTGTTGCAGGTAATTTCCAATTTCCTTATCCGACAAGTTTCTTGTGGCAACAATATCGTCTATTGTTTCCCGACTTACCAAAAGAAAACATTTTTGAACGTAGCGGTATAGTATGGCGTTTAATGCGTTTAATTCCTCAATTACTTGAGATAAAAGAATTTGCTCCGTTAAATGCCTATTTAGTTCAACAAGATTCACTTAAACGGTTTCAGCTAGCGGCTAAGATTGCCGACTTGTTCGACCAATATTTGGTTTATCGTCCTCATTGGCTTGTGCATTGGGAAAAAAATGAACAACAGCAAGTGCTTGACGAAATTACTCGTTTCGTTTCCTTTAAACGTAAAAACCAAGATGATATCGCTGCAAATATCGAATGGCAGAGCCTGTTGTGGAATACGTTGGTTGCTGATATTAAACAAGACAGTGATGAGATCATTTTTAATACTTCTCACCGAGCTTATTTGCAACAACGTTATTTTGAGAAGTTGGACAATTTAACCGTATCTGATCGAGCAAAACTACCGAAGCGAATTTTTATATTTGGTATTTCATCGCTGCCTGCAACTCAGTTAGCGGTATTCAAAAAATTAAGTGAACATTGCAATATTCATCTATTTTTCACTAACCCGAGCGAGATGTTTTGGGGGGATAATCGTGAAGATAACGCGTTGGAGAAACTCGCGTTATCCCGGCGACTGTCAACTGAAGAGCTGGCCGGATTACTTGAGCAACAAGGTAATCCGCTATTAATGACTTGGGGTAAACAAGGCAAGGAATTTTTAAATTTATTGACAGAGTTGGATCCCAAAGAGATCTCTTTATACGATCATTTTTCTAACGATGATAGTTCTTTGCTCACTCAACTCAAAGGTACTATTTTGCGTTTTGAAGCCCATCCAATGCTTGAATTGAATGAAGGGGATACGTCATTACAAATCCATTCTTGCCACAGCAAAATGCGTGAGGTAGAAGTCTTACATAATCATTTATTACAACTATTTGAACAGAATACCCATCTTTCACCGAAAGACATTATCGTCATGTCTGCAGATATAGATAGTTACGCCCCTTACATTCAAGCCGTATTTGCCCGCTATGAGCGGCAAGATCCTCGTTTTATCCCTTTTACCCTTTCCGATCAAAAAATCAGTTATGTAAATCCGATAGTAGCGAGTTTTTTACGACTACTTTCTATAAAGGAACGAAAAATCAGTGTTGATGAGGTGTTGGATTTGTTTGATATTCGTGCGATTCGCGAGCAATATCAATTAAGTGAAGAGAGTATATTTACGTTAAGAGAATGGGTGAATACGGCGGGTATTCGTGCCGGATTACATACTGAAAATTCATTATGGAAGAACTATAACTCTTGGGAAAACGGCATAAACCGTCTATTACTCGGCACAAGTCTGACAGAGAAAAATAACAGTTGGCAGGATATTTTGGCATTTGATGAAAGTTATGGGTTAGCTTCAGTGCAGTCTGGTTATCTTGCAAAATTCTTGCAAGATCTGACCGCTTGGAGTGACTTTTTGTCGGCTCCACAGTCTCTTGGTGACTGGCAACAAAAGCTGACGGAATTCATTAAACAGCTCTACGTTGAAGATGAGGAGAGTGCAGATACTTTGTTCAATCTTCATCAGGCAGTCGATACGATTTTCAGTCAAATAAAGCAAGCAAAATTTGATCAACCGTTAGAAGCAGAAATTGTTGCACAATTGTTTGAACAGCAACTTAGCGAACAACGCAGCAACCTTAATTTCTTAATCGGTAAAGTGAATTTCTGTACGTTACTGCCAATGCGGGCAATTCCATTTAAGGTGATATGCTTATTGGGTATGAACGAAGGTGAGTTTCCCCGCCAACAGACTCTCAACAGCTTCGATTTAATGCAATATGCACCACAAAAAGGAGACCGAGCACGCCGTGATGATGATCGTTATTTGTTTCTAGAGGCGCTATTATCGGCACAGCAACAGTTTTATATCAGTTATCTCGGGCAGTCTTTGATTGATAGTCAAGAGAAACTGCCGTCAGTTTTGGTTTCACAGCTCTACGATTATATTCAACAGCATTTGGACGATCCGGAAAATGCAAAACAGCTTCTGACTTTACATCCGATGACGGTGTTCAGCCCGGAAAACTTTATACACGGCAAAGTTGCTTATGACAAAGAGTGGCTGGCGGTTATGGAAGAGCGTTCAGAACAATCGGGAAACTTCTTAACACCACTTAAACGCGAAGATTCGGAGCTGCCGACAGAGATCGATTTGGCGGATTTAATCGCTTATATTCAGAATCCGTTACGTTTCTTTTTTCAACGTCAATTAGGGATACGTTTTGAACAGGATGACAGTGTCATTGCCGAGTCAGAAGTTTTTTCATTGTCCTCCCTTGAGCGTTATCAGCTGTTGGATCAACTCATTGATGTGAAAAAGGATGAAAGTGAAAACTTCTTTAAAAATGCAAAATTAAAGGGAAAACTACCCGCTTGTTATTTTGGAGAATTGGCACAAAATGAGTTATCTGAAACGATTCAACCGCTGCGTTCAGTGTTAAAGGTTTATCAGGATAAACCGAGTGAGCTGATAGAAATCGATCAACAGTATCAGCTTGAAAACGGTCAAATCCGCTTGGTCGGGCATATTCGAAACCGCTTTGGAAATGAAGTTGTACTATGGCGTGTGGGCGATTTGCGTGATAAAGACAGAATTCAAATGTGGCTTTACTATTTGGCGTTAAAAGCGACTGAGAACTCGGTTCAACAACTGCATTTCCATTATCGTAAAGGAGATAGCGCAAAATTGTTTGGTTTTAACGACATTAGCCGTGATGAAGCGCAACAACAGCTATCAATTTATCTCCAAGATTATTTAACCGGTTATCGGGTGGCAACTTGGGCGATAACCGATGATTTAGAAAGTTATTTTCAAAAATTGGATGAAGAAACTTCTTGGCAAGAATTATGTCGAACGGCTATTGAGTCGAGCAAAGATATTTATCTACAACGCGTACTTACCCAAACCCGTGAATTAAGCGTCGACGATATTCATCAACGTACGTTGAGATGGTTTGAGAAAATGGTGAAAACAATAAAGGATAACCAATGAAAAAATCACTTTTAAGCTATATCTTACAGGTCACACTTGCTTTTGGTGTAATTTATTCCGGTGCGGTGTCGGCAAATACCCAAGTAGAAACAAACCTAAACCAAACAATAGCTCAGCAACAAGGTTTTGAGCTGATTAATACGGTAATCAATAAAAGTCCGGCGGATAAAGCGCTTTATCAAGCTATTCAATTAACTAATGGCATGCAGGTATTATTAATTTCGGATGATAAGGCGAATAAGTCACTGATGGCGGTGGGTTTACCTATCGGCTCAATGGAAGATCCTATTTCACAGCAAGGGTTGGCGCATTATTTAGAACATATGATCCTGATGGGATCGAAAGCTTTCCCTGAAACCAATAGCTTGGACGGTTTCTTAACGAAAAACGGTGGCTATAACAACGCTTACACCGCTCCGGATCGTACAATTTATTTCTTAGAAGTGAATAACAATGCTTTTGATGAAGCGGTTGCACGCCTTGCCGATGCTTTCGCTCAGCCGCTGTTGTCAGAAACCAACGCCAAAAAAGAGGTTAATGCGGTCAATGCTGAAATGGTACGCGCCAAATCGAGTGACAGTTTCCTTATGCACGATGTCAATTTAGCTACCGCGAATCCTCATCATCCGATAACCAAATTTGCCGTCGGAAATAACGTAACCCTTTCTGATAAAGCGGGTAGTAAATTGCAGGATGAATTGGTGAAATTTTATCAACGCTACTATTCGGCAAATGTGATGAAAGCGGTGCTTTATTCCAATCAACCGATTGAGAAGTTGGCAAAACTGGCGGAACAGACTTTAGGAAAAGTAGAAAACAAACAAATTGAACGCCCGACAGTGGATATGCCGTTTTTCCGCGAGCAGGATAAAAGTGTCATCGTTACTTACAAACCGGTTAAACCAAGCAAGATGTTAGCGATTTCCTTTGATATGCCGGAAGATAAGGCTCAATTCAAGTTTAAAAGCGGCGAATATCTTTCTTATGTATTCGGTAATAACACGGATGGCACCCTGTCCGATTACCTGATTAAACAAGGCTTGTCTGATAGTGGTATTCAAGCGGAATATTCCGATGATGTCAGCCGTAACCGCGGAAGTTTTACGATTTATATTGAGTTAACCGATAAAGGGTTAGCGGAAAAAGATCGCATTATTTCCCTTGTGTTTCAGCAGATCGACGAAATTAAAAAAGCCGGAGTCCAAGCCAGTTATTTCAATGAGTTGAAAGAGAGTTTAAGCCAAAGTTTCCAACATTTACAGGTAGAAAAAAGCGGAGATTATGTAGCGGAATTGGTCAGCCAAATGTTGAGTTATCCGCTGGAACATATCATTGATCAAAGCTATATTGCAGAAAAAATGGATGAAAACGACATTCAAAAAAAATTAGCTTTGATGAACATCGATAATGTCCGCATTTTGTTGGTTGATAACAAAGCGCAAACAGATAAGAAAACCCGATATTTTGAAGCGCCTTATTCTGTTGCCGGCATCACGCCGCAGCAGAAAGCGCAATGGTTGGATTTCAGCAATAACCCGCAGATTAAACTACCGGAAATGAATCCTTATTTTGCGACCGATTTCTCACTCAATTCGGTGGATAAATCGCGTCAAGTCCCGCAGTTGATTGAGAAGCAAAAAGGTACCGAAATTTTCGCGATGCCGAGTCACTATTTTGGCGATGAGCCAAAGGCGAAAGTCAGCCTTGGATTTTCGATTTCTCCACCGATTGATAATGTTAAAGCAGATGTGAGTGCGGTATTACTTGGTTATATGAATGATCTTGCTCAAACCAAGCTCTCTTTCCAAGCGACCGTTGCAGGAATGGATATCAAATGGGTGACGGGCGATAACGGTATCGGTGTCGGAGTTGAAGGCTATACACAAAATCTTGCCAAACTTTTGCAAGATATGGTGGTGCAATTCAGTCGATTTGAACTGAGTGAAGAAGCGCTGACTCAGGCAAAACAACGTTATGTGGAAATGCTTGACCAGCAAGAAAAAGAAAATGCATTACGCCAAGCGAATTCGGTGATAACCGATTTTGCCACTTATCCTTATTTTTCTGTTGCCGCCAAACGTCAAGCGATTGAACAAGTGAATTTAGACGATATTCGCCAAATGCGTAATCGGTTGTTAACCGAAGCAACAGGAATGAGCTTATTATCGGTCGGTAATTTGTCAGATCCACAGATAAAGCAAATAGTGAGCACATTGCAATCGGTGGTGAAAAATAATGATTCCGCATTGGATTATGGCAGATATCTTGATATCAACCAAAGTAAGCGCAAGGTAAATCACATTAAACGGATTCCGCATTTAGATAATGCCTTGAGTATTGCCTATTTTCCGAATGGCTATCAAGAGTTGGACGGCATCAGCCGAGCCATGTTGTTAAAAGACATCATTTCACGCTGGTATTTCGATGATCTGCGAACCGATAAACAACTCGGTTATGTCGTTTATGCCACAAGCTCGCGAATCGGTAAAACATCCGGACTGCAATTTTTAGTGCAAAGTCCGACGGCGTCCACTCAGGAAATTATGCAACATAACAACCGATTCTTCAGCGAAACGTTGGATAAGCTTAATACAATGTCCCGTGAAGAGTTTGAGAAATACCGCAGCAGTTTATTGGAAGTATTACAGCATAAACCGGAATCGCTCTCCCAAGAGTTTGGTGAATTTGCTGCGGATTTTGTGCGTGGAAACAGCAAGTTTGATCGCAAAGCACAGATTATTGAATTAGTGAAAAAATTACAGCAACAGGATATTGTCGATTTCTATCGACAGGCGGTGATCGATCAAAGCGGTTTTGTGTTTGCCAGCCAAGCGATCGGTACTAATGAAAAATTAAGCCAACCGATAGAATTTAACGGCTTTGAACGAATCGAAGATATCGAACAGCTACAAAAAGCGTTTGATGTAAAACATTATTAAGCAGTCTAACAAGCGGTCGGAATAAGCAGATAATTTGCAAATTCCTTTTATTTAACTCATTAGGAGAAGCACGATGTGGAGTATCAAAAAGTTATTCGTATTCTGTCTACTTGCCGTCAGCTTACCAGCGTTGAGCAAATCACAAGAGCCGGTTAAACCGATGTCGGGGGATACGGAGGTTATTTTTATTCTTGATCGCAGCGGTTCGATGAGCGGTTTGGAATCGGACACTATCGGCGGTTTCAACGGCATGTTGGAAAAGCAGAAAAAAGAGCATCAAAACGAAGCGTATATTACGACCGTTTTGTTTGATGATCGTTATGAACTGCTACACAACCGGATACCGGTTTCCGAAATAAAAGCCATGACTGACAAAGAGTATTTTGTACGTGGCAGCACCGCATTACTGGATGCCGTGGGGAAAACGATTACTCAGGTGAAAAATAACCAAGCCAAACTCGGTAAAGAAAAAGCGGACAAAGTCGTGTTTATCATCATTACCGACGGCATGGAAAATGCCAGCCGAGAATTTTCGCTGGCCGAGGTAAAACGTTTGATTGAAACGCAAAAAGAGAAAGAGAATTGGGAGTTCTTATTCTTAGGCGCAAATATTGATGCGGTCAGCGTCGCCGGTTCTTTCGGGATTGATTCGTCAAAAGCGGTAAAATATAAATCAGACAGTCGAGGCACCCAGAAAAACTATGAAGTGTTAAACCAAGCCATTCAAGACGTTCGGGCAGGCAAAGCTTTAGACAGTCACTGGAAAAAAGAGATCGAACAAGATCTGGAACAGCGGGAAAATAAATAAAGTATCAAAGCACGCAAACTTTTGCGTGCTTTTTTTTATGTTTCTACCTTAGCGATAAGTCTTTTCAGTTCATACAGCTATGCGACAAGCGGTCGGATTCAGCGGATTTTTTGCAAAAAAGAACTTTGCTAAAATAGTGGCTAACCATATACCTACGATTCGTTATTCGGGAGTTTCTATGTCACATCAACGCCTACTCAAAAATCCTGATTTATTTAAATCGCAATGTTATATCAATGGAGAATGGCTCTCGACGAAAGAGCAGATCGCCGTCATCAATCCCGCCACTCAAGAGGTCTTAGGAAGTGTGCCGAATCTGTCGACGGAAAAAACGTTATCGGCGGTGGAGGCTGCACACCAAGCATTTAAATCGTGGAAAAAATGCAGTGCGAAAGTGCGTCACCGGATTTTGCGTCGTTGGTTTGAACTGATTATGCAAAATCAAGAAGATTTGGCTCTGTTACTGACTTTGGAACAAGGTAAACCATTAGCGGAAGCGTGCAGTGAAATAGCTTATGGCGCGGCTTATATCGAGTGGTTTGCTGAAGAAGCGAAGCGTATTTACGGCGACACCATTCCTGCATTAAATGCGAACAGTCAAATTATTGTGCAAAAGCAGCCGATAGGCGTTTGCGCGGCCATTACCCCTTGGAATTTTCCTCATGCGATGATTACCCGAAAAGCAGCACCGGCGCTAGCTGCAGGTTGTAGTTTTATTATTCGTCCTGCCTCACAAACGCCGTTTTCAGCACTCGCTTTGGCGGCGTTGGCGGAACAAGCAGGCATTCCGAAAGGCGTATTTAATGTGATTACCGGTCATCCGCAGCCAATAGGTAAAGTATTGACTGAAGATGATCGGGTAAAAAAATTGAGTTTTACCGGTTCGACTCAGATCGGGCGCGAATTGATGAAGCAGTCGGCTTCTACCATTAAAAAACTCTCTTTAGAGCTGGGTGGCAATGCTCCGTTTATTGTGTTTAATGATGCGGATTTAGAGCAAGCGGTGCAAGGTGTATTGATTTCTAAGTTCCGGAATGCGGGGCAAACTTGCGTGTGTGCGAACCGAATCTATGTACAAGCGGGCATTTATGAGCAATTTATTGCAAAATTTAAAGTGCAAGTGGAGAAACTTTCAATCGGTGACGGTACGGATCCGCAGAATCAAGTCGGTCCGTTAATTGATCAAAACGCATTGGAAAAAGTGCAGGAATACCTTACCGATGCATTAGCCAACGGCGGAGAGATTCTCTGTGGCGGTAATCATTTAGGCGGATTATTCTTTGAGCCGACGATCATTATCAATGCGACCGATCAAATGCGTTTTGCCAAAGAAGAGATTTTCGGACCGATTGCTCCGATTTTTAAATTTGATACGGTAGACGAAGTGATTCAACGGGCAAATGACACGGAATTTGGCTTGGCGTCTTATTTTTATTCACAAAATCTCAACACCGTAATGACGGTTGCCGATGAATTGGAATATGGCATCGTCGGCATTAATACGGGTATTATTTCCAATGAAGCCGCGCCTTTTGGCGGTGTGAAACAGTCCGGATTAGGACGGGAAGGATCGAAATACGGAATCGAAGATTATTTGGAAATCAAATACTTATCATTAAACTATTAAACAGGGCGGCAAATAGCCGCCTTATGAGATTTAAAATTTGCAAAAAACCAATGAAAAGTGACCGCTTGTAAAGCGGTGCTTGTATCGCTGGATGAGGAACGTTATTATCTGTTCCGCCTTTCTATTCCTTATAAGGAGATCTTATGAATATCCGTAAAAGCTTCTACGCAAGTGGGGTTGCTCTTGCTCTTTTTGGCTTATTTTGCAGCCCGAATACGTCGGCAAACACAACGGTTTCTACTGAATCTCAGGGGAACGCCAAAACGACGCTGAGTGCGGAAGAGTTAGCTGCCGCAGAGCAGGCGTTAATCGGTGAGCATCTGTTTTCTTTACAGTGGATCAGCTGGGAACATTTCGGCGTAGCGAATATCAGAAAAGGGGAGCAAGGTTTGGAAATTGAAGCCGAGCAAGCCTTGGACGGTAATTTTGTGGTATTAACCGGTCATATTGAAATTATTGACAGCAAATCTTTTAACTTTACCGGTGATATAGTTACCCGAGTTTCTTACCTGAATAACGGACAGACTTGTCAACGTAGTGGCACTTTTGAATTCAAAGTGGTCGGTTCGCGTAAATATTGGCGAATGCAGCAGATGGACAGCCCTTGTGATAAGGTTGTGGATTATATTGATATCTTCTTTTTAGACGTATAACAAAAAAAACAGTGACGGCACCTTGTGGTGCCATCTCTGTTTTCGTTAAGTCGGTTACCAACCTAATTCGCTTAATTTATTCAGGGCGTCACGGTTGCCCGCTTTTGCTGATTTTTGCAGAAGTTCTTTGGCTTTTTGATAATTTTGCGCGACACCATGACTTTCTAAATAGCAAATCGCTAAAAAATAATCAGCGCGATTGTCACCCTTATCGGATGCTTGTTGGAAATAATTTGCCGCTTTTACATAGTTACGACTTACGTAGTGACCCTTATAGTGCATGACACCCAGTTGAGTAATTGCGGAAGCGTATCCTTGTTTTGCACTTTCTTCATAGTAGTCGTAAGCTTTACTGTCATCGTGCATCCGATAGTAAATATTGCCTAGATTATGTTGGGCAACCGCGTTGCCTTTTTGAGCACTCTTTTTATACCACTCAATAGCGGTTGGTATATCGTTAAGGCTGCTGTCGTAGATATACCCAATGGTGAGCTCGGTATTACCGTTAATACTATTGGAATGAGGCATCAACATATCTAATGCAGCATTCGGTTGACCTCTTTCCGCTAAGGTTTCGGCTTCGATCAACGTATCTGTAGGTAGATTTTTTGCCTGCGAACTGCTTTGGGAGGTCGGCGCACAAGCGCTGACCAAAATTGTTGAGGTGATAAGCGACATCAAAAATTTTTTATTCATAATTGTTTCTCCACAATTAAATTATTTTTCAATTACGATAATATCTTTAAATAAAGGTTGATAGTCTCTTTGAGGAACGTAGCCTTTTTCGGTGTAATTTGTGATGATGCCGTCTTTATCGGTTGTAAAAAACATTGAACCACAGTTATAAATCGGTTGTCTGTCAATAACGACACCCCAGTAATTCGTTGTCACATTATCATAACCGGAATAAACGCAATCTCTATAGAGATAATAATCGTTACTGAACAGACCAATATCCGTATGGACGAAATTATCAATACGTTCTTGTACCACGGAGATATGTTTACCTTCTAATTGAGCCAAACCCGGGTTATTTCCGTAGGAGGCGCAACCGGTTAAAATAATCGAAATACAAAGTGGCAGAATATGTTTTTTGTTCATAGAATTTCCTTAAGAAAATCGAATATAACTATTTCAAATATAATTCTTCCTATTATTTTGTGCAATCAGGAAATGAAAAAGACTAGATAACTATAAAAAATTTACTAACATTGAATATTTAATAACAAGCGGTTGTTTTTTGAGGAAAATTTGCAAAATAGTTTAGCGTTTTAATGGCTTTGTCATCGAATTACTCAAATAAAATGCGGCATATCGCCGCATTTTAAATTTATTGTTAAACGGGCGGAATATTGCCCGCCCTTTTGTGTTTCTTTCTATTTAGCAATCTTGCTTGCCGTATTTTTCCTGTCTTAAAATCTGACGAACACTTTCATCAAATTGTGCCAGCACTTGATCGGCATCTTTCGGATCTGTGCCTTTAGCATCCAGGTAGAATTTAATTTTCGGTTCGGTACCCGAAGGGCGGGCAATCAAACGACTGCCGTTTTCAAGGACGAAAACCAAAATATCGCTTTGACGATCAGTCTTCGTGTGGTCGATAAATTGCGCAACGCTAAAACCGCCGATTTCCGTAGGAGGATTCGTACGTAATGCCGTCATCAATTTACCGATTTCAGATAAATCGCTCACGCGGATAGAAATCTGTCCGCTGACATAAGCGCCGAATTCTTTGGTAAATTCATCCGCGTAATCGGCAAGCGTTTTACCTTGTTTTTTCAGTGCGCGAACCAAATCCAAGAAAACAACTGCTGCAGAAATACCATCTTTATCACGTACTTTGTCAGGGTCAACCAAATAGCCTAATGCTTCTTCAAAACCGAACAGCAGGTTTTGAACTTTGCCGATATACTTAAAGCCGGTGAGTGTTTCTTCCGATTGGAAACCGTATTTTTTGGCAATTTCCGCCAACGCCGGGGAAGAGACTAACGAACACGCCAATACGCCTTGTTTGCCTTGTGCGTGGTACTGTTTCGCCAAATACCAACCTAAGAAACAGCCGGTTACGTTGCCGTGTAAAGCTTTCCAGTTACCTTGTGCGTCCGGTAGCGCAACCGCTAAACGGTCTGCATCCGGGTCGTTCGCAATAATAAATTCGGCGTTTTTCTCTTTAGCCAGTTTAATCGCTAAATCTAACGCGCCTTTCTCTTCCGGATTCGGGAAATTTACCGTTGGGAAATTGCCGTCCGGTTGAATCTGCTCAGTCACGAGATGCGGTTGTGGTAAGCCCGCTTTGGTTAAGGTTTTACTTAATACTTTATAACCTACACCGTGCATTGCGGTATAAACATAGTTGATATCCACTTGCGGTTCTTTGGCAAGGCTTGCCGTTTTGGCAATATAGGCATCAACAATTTCATCGTCTAACACGGTGAAGTGTTGGCTGCGCGGTAGATCGTTAATATTGCCTGCGGCAACTTTATCAATGAGTGCCGCAATATCTTTATCTGCCGGAGAAACGATTTGACCGCCGCCGTTTGCTTTCCCTAAATACACTTTATAACCGTTATCTTCCGGCGGGTTGTGGCTTGCAGTAACCATTACACCTGCGGTAGTATCAAAATATTGAATAGCGTAAGCTAAAACCGGGGTCGGTAATTTGCGTGGCAATAAATAGGCTTTAATACCCGCACCGGCCATAATTTCTGCAGTATCGCGTGCGAAAACGTCGGAGTTTTTGCGTCCGTCGTAACCAATGACGATAGATGGCTCTTTATCATATTCTTTTAAATATTCCGCCAAGCCGCCTGCCGCTTGTGCCACTAAGACACGGTTCATTCCCATTGATCCGGCTTGTAACGGTCCGCGTAAGCCTGCTGTACCAAATTGTAAGCGATCTGAGAATCGGCTTGCTAAATCCGCATGAGCTTTTTCGTCACCGGCTTTTGCTTTGTTAAGCAGTTGCTCAAGTTCCGTACGGGTTTCTGCATCAGGGTCTTGGTCTAACCAATTTTGCGCAAGAGTAAAAAGCGTAGTCATAGTGATTCCTTAAAAGTAATGAGAAAAGTGAGAGTAGACTATAGCAAAAGCGTGAAAATTGGAACGGCTAATTTAGGCAAATTTGATATGAATGAAAAGAAACCGATTGCGAAAGATCCTCGCGATGATTTTTGCAAAAAATTCACAGAAAGTGACCGCTTGTTCCCCTAGTGCGATGCTATTTTTTATCATTCAGTTTTACTCCGAAATGGTTAGCGACTTTCCGTTCGCTGCCTTGCAATACAGGGAGTTCGGAAATCCGTTTTCCGTTTACTACCATCGTAGAGCTACCGCCTCCGTCTAGGTTGATTGCTTTGGTGAGTCCAAGTTTTTTGGCAAGGTCGGCAAGTTCGTTTAAGGTCATTCCACGATAGATAATTTGTCTGCCTTCAACCACCACCAAATAGAGCGTATTGTTTTTTTCATCCAAGCCTAACAGCGTTCTAGGGTGTTTACCGCTAAAAATATCTTGTGAACAACCGATTTTGTCACTGTCTGCACATTCAAATTGACCGGATTTTTGTTCGAAATATTGCCAGCCGGAAATTGCGATAACCCATTTCGGATTCGTTTTGCTCAGCTTGTTTTTGCCTTCAATGACACATTTATTTCGAGCATCGCAAGCAAAGAAGGTTCTGGCGCGAGTATCTTTCCCTTTCTGCCATACTTTGCCGTTGGTGATGGTTAGACCAATAGGCGAGAAATCTTTGCGGTAGAAATTGGCATTAATCGCCACGTCCGTTTGATATTTCTGCGCAAAATCCGACACGCTCATTCCTTGATCTCGCGGATCGGTTGCGACAACCTGCAGGTTTTTGCAATTGAGATCAATTTTGGCAACGTGGATATAAGAATCTGGCATATAAGTTTGAATGCAGTCTTGTTGAATGTTGGCGAAAGCGGTTTTGCACAATAAACCGAATAATATAACAAGCAAAGATAACGATTTTTTCATTGGGGTCGTCAACATAAATCAGTAAGGTATCAAATATTAACAGATACATAAATTTAGGCTAGTACAAGATTAAGCCCTGTTTTTATGCAAGGTAAGACCTTTGAATTTATAGGCTGATTTTTGATTTGGGATAACATCGAATTTATTTCTCTTTGTAGGATCGAGCTTCCATTCAATCGTCGAATGGAAATACACGATGTTTTATTACTATTAAAAGGAATGCAGTATGAAAAAATTTCTTTGTATGTTTACGGCAACAACGCTGTTAGCCGCTTGTACTTCTTCATCATCTTCGGATACCGCGACGGCAACAGCCTGTAAAGCGGTGACGAAGCAAGAAATAGCTCGGCTATTTGATAGGTGGAATGCTTCGCTTCAAAGCGGTGATCCCAAAAAAGTCGTAGCGAATTATGCGCCTGATTCTATTTTGTTGCCGACAGTATCAAACAAAGTGAGGTTTACCGCTGAAGAAAAAGAGGACTATTTTCATCACTTTTTAGAATATAAGCCTAAGGGAAGCATTGATTTGAGTTATATCCAAATCGGTTGTAATTCGGCATTTGATGCAGGGTTGTATACATTTACTTATGCAAAAACAGGTGAAAAGGCGAGCGGGCGTTATAGTTTTAACTATAAATGGGATGGAAAAGAGTGGTTAATTACTGAACATCATTCGTCGTTGATGCCAGAAACGAAATAAATTATCCGCAATGATGCTGTGAGCCGTATCGATATACGGCTCTTTTATGGAGCTTACAGCAATAATGCGGCACCCCATTTAATGATATCAAAGAAAAATTTATTATCGCTGGTTGCGACATTTTCTCCGCTTTTGGTCGTACCGTCTGTGGATTTGACTTCTTCTACCATTCCGCTTTTATATTGACCTTTCAGTACGGCGAGATCATTTTTGGCATTTTCTCTTAACGTTGCACATTCCGCGTTATTGAGTGGTTTAACCTGAATATGCTTAAATTTCTTAAATTGGTATTGTGCGTAACCCATTGATTTTTCATCTTCTTGGATCATTTTTACGTAGTCTTCCCCGATGATTTTCTCAAGCGGGTAGAACAACACGTATTGCGCGTGAATGTAAGCATCTTCTTGAGCAAAATGTTGCTGCTGAATTCGGGTAAGATTCGGATAAATACAGTTTTCTGCTTGACGGCTGGCAATTGCCCAACGTTCTGCGTCTTTTTCAGACAGAATATAATCGGCGCCGATAAATTCACCGGGAAACGGTTTTTCTTCTTGTGTTGAAACACAACCGATAAGTGATAATACAGCTGTCGAAAGCAAGATTCTTTTTAACATTTTTTGATTTGGAATGTGGATAAAAATGGAGCGAAATTCTAGCAATAACAAAAAATTTTAGAAAGCGTTTTACTCGGAGGAAAGGTGATCTTTACATAGGATAAAAAATCCCTCGCCGATAAACGGCGAGGAGGCGTGAACAAGCGGTCATTTTTAGCGATTTTTTTGCAAAAATCACATGACTTGTTGTTGCAACTGACCAATAATTTGTGGGTTTTCAAGAGTGGAAATGTCTTGAGTGATCATCTCGTTTTTCGCGATGGCACGCAGTAAACGACGCATGATTTTGCCGGAACGGGTTTTTGGCAAGTTTTCGGCAAAACGGATATCCTCAGGACGAGCGATTTTTCCGATTTGGTTCGATACCCAACCTTTGAGTTCTTCCGCGAGCTGTTTGGCTTCTTCGCCTTCCGGGCGGAAGCCTTTAAGCACCACAAATGCAACCACAGATTCGCCTTTGATTTCATCCGGTTTACCGACTACGGCGGCCTCAACAACACGTTCATGAGCAACTAAGGCGGACTCGATTTCTGCAGTGCCGAGACGATGACCGGATACATTCAATACATCATCAAGGCGACCAAGGATCCAGAAATAACCGTCCTTGTCGCGCAAGGCGGAGTCGCCTGCTACATAGTATTTGCCGCCGTATTCTTCAGGGAAGTAGGTCGCTTTATAGCGTTCAGGATCGCCCCAGATGGTGCGTAACATTGACGGATACGGGCGTTTGATCACTAATGCGCCGCCTTCTTCAGGCTCACATTTTTTACCTTGTTCGTTGATGACTTCTGCCATAATACCCGGCAGAGGTAAGGTACATGATCCGGGTTTGGTTGCAATGACACCCGGTACAGGCGCTAACATAATCGACCCGGTTTCCGTTTGCCACCAAGTATCGACAATCGGGCATTTTCCTTTACCGACCACTTCGTGATACCACATCCATGCGGACGGATTGATTGGCTCGCCAACGGTTCCAAGCAAGCGTAAACTGGATAAATCATATTTATTCGGTACTTGTTCACCGACTCGGGTTAACGAGCGGATTAAGGTCGGTGAAGTATAGAATACGCTGACTTTATGGCGCTGAATCATACGCCAGATACGACCGACGTCCGGATAGCTCGGCACACCTTCATAAATCAGTTGGGTCGCTCCGTTGGCAAGCGGTCCGTAGCAGACATAGGAGTGCCCAGTAATCCAGCCTACATCAGCTGTACACCAATAGACATCGTTCGCTTTATGGTCGAATACGACACGGAAAGAATTCATCGCTCCCAGTAAATAGCCGCCGGTACTATGCACCACGCCTTTCGGTTTACCGGTAGATCCGGATGTGTAGAGAATAAATAGCGGATCTTCCGCATTCATCCATTCCGGTTCACAGAATGCAGGTTGATTTTTGGAAAGCTCATTCCACCATAAATCTCTGCCTTTTTTCCATGGCGTATCAATGTTAACACGATGGTAAACAATCACGTTTTCAACGGATTTACAGCCCATATCTAAGGCTTCATCCACCGTCTCTTTTAACGGAATAATTTTACCGCCACGTAATCCGGCATTGGCGGTGATGATTAATTTGGCTTCGGCATCTTCAATACGATCGCGCAATGCTCCTGCAGAGAAACCGCCGAATACGACTGAATGTACGGCTCCGATACGCGCACAGGCTTGCATTGCAATAATCGCCTCAGCAATCATCGGTAAATAGATAATGACACGGTCACCTTTTTTGATGCCAAGTTCGCGTAACGCATTACCAAAGCGGCAAACACGATTATGTAATTGAGCATAAGTAAATTGAGAGATTTGACCGAAATCAGATTCAAAAATCAGTGCAAGTTTATCGCCTTTATCAGGCAAATGGCGGTCTAAGCAGTTATAGGAAACATTCAATGTACCGTCTGCAAACCATTTGTAAAACGGCGGATTGCTGTCATCAAAAATCTGCATAAACGGCTTTTTCCATGTGATTAGCTCTCGTGCTAAGTCGCTCCAATATTGCAGATAATCTTCATCGGCGAATTCCCATAGCGCTTGGTAATCTTCTAATCCGGATACATTGGCTTGGCGGCGGAATTCATCATTTGGTTTGAAAATCATTGGAGAAGGGGTGTTTTGCATAGAAGTGCTCCTCTAATTTCGAATTATAAGGAAAAACAGACTGATGATTATCTAATCAAAAAGTACTCTAAAATAAGTTAAAAAAGAGATCAATTTTGTTAATTAAATGTTGTGATCTTGTTCTCAAAATTTGTTGTGCGTACAAGCGGTGGGTTTTCTACCGTCTTTTGCAAAATTTTTGCCGAAACAGACCGCTTGCAGATCAATTTATCCGACAGATTTAGTCGGATTATTTTCTTTTAAAATCATCAAGTTAATAAAATTAATTCTCAATACCGAAATATCCGAAAAAAGTTTTTTGAGGTAGATCACAAAATGAAGTTATTTATGTTAATAAATTGTAAAAAGTAATTATAAAGTGTCGCAAATAATGGCAGAATAAGTCACCTTAAGTTGATAAATTTTTACTTTCCCAAGGAGGAAATTGTGCAAACTGTCAATGTTGATGTTGCAATTGTGGGTGCCGGCGGCGGTGGTTTACGAGCTGCAATCGCAGCTGCGGAAGCAAACCCTAATTTAAAAATTGCGTTAATTTCAAAAGTGTATCCGATGCGTAGTCATACGGTAGCCGCTGAAGGCGGTGCAGCGGCCGTAATTAAAGATACCGACTCTTATGATAAGCACTTCCACGATACGGTGGGCGGTGGCGACTGGTTATGTGAACAAGATGTCGTTGAATATTTTGTTGAGCATTCGCCGGTTGAAATGACTCAGCTAGAGCGTTGGGGTTGCCCTTGGTCTCGTAAAGAAGACGGCGATGTAAACGTGCGCCGTTTCGGTGGGATGAAAATTGAGCGCACTTGGTTCGCTGCCGATAAAACTGGTTTCCACTTATTACATACCCTTTTCCAAACCTCGATCAAATATCCGCAAATCATTCGTTTTGATGAACATTTCGTCGTCGATATTTTAACTGACGAAGGTCATGCACGTGGTTGTGTGGCTATGAATATGATGGAAGGTACCTTCGTTCAAATCAATGCCAATGCGGTGGTTATCGCTACAGGCGGCGGTTGCCGTGCTTATCGTTTTAACACCAACGGTGGTATCGTAACCGGTGACGGTCTATCAATGGCTTATCGTCATGGTGTGCCGCTACGTGATATGGAATTCGTTCAATATCACCCGACAGGCTTACCGAATACCGGTATCTTAATGACGGAAGGTTGTCGTGGTGAAGGCGGTATTTTAGTTAATAAAGATGGCTACCGCTACTTACAAGATTATGGTTTAGGTCCTGAAACCCCGATTGGTAAACCGGAAAATAAATATATGGAACTTGGTCCGCGTGATAAAGTTTCCCAAGCTTTCTGGCAAGAATGGCGTAAAGGCAATACCTTAAAAACAGCAAAAGGCGTAGATGTGGTTCATCTTGACTTACGTCACTTAGGTGAAAAATATCTCTTAGAACGTTTACCGTTTATTTGCGAATTGGCCAAAGCCTATGAGGGTGTTGATCCTGCGAAAGCACCGATCCCGGTTCGTCCGGTTGTTCACTACACCATGGGTGGTATTGAAGTGGATCAGAAAGCAGAAACTTGTATCAAAGGTTTATTTGCCGTAGGTGAATGTGCCTCATCAGGCTTACATGGCGCTAACCGTTTAGGTTCTAACTCTCTCGCTGAGTTAGTGGTATTCGGTAAAGTAGCCGGTGAAATGGCGGCACAGCGTGCAGTTGAATCGACAACTCGCAACCAAGCAGTGATTGATGCACAAGCACAAGATGTGTTAAATCGTGTCTATGCTTTAGCTCGCCAAGAAGGTGAAGAGTCTTGGTCACAAATTCGTAATGAAATGGGCGACTCCATGGAAGAAGGTTGCGGTATCTATCGTACACAAGAAAGTATGGAAAAAACCGTGGCTAAAATCGCTGAGCTTAAAGAACGTTATAAACGTATCAAAGTGAAAGATACTTCGAGTGTATTCAATACCGATTTACTCTACAAAATCGAGCTTGGCTATATCCTTGACGTTGCGCAATCTATCTCTTCGTCTGCGGTTGAGCGTAAAGAGTCTCGCGGTGCACACCAACGCTTAGACTACGAAGAGCGTGATGACGTGAATTACTTGAAACATACTCAAGCATTCTACAATGAAAATGGCGGTCCAACCATTAAATATAGCGATGTGAAGATCACCAAATCACAACCTGCTAAACGTGTGTACGGTGCAGAAGCGGAAGCACAAGAAAAAGCAGCGAAAAAGGAGTAACAGATGGTAAACCAAAGCAAAATGACTGTGGAAGTGCTCCGTTATAATCCTGAACAAGATAACGAGCCGTTCTTAAGTAAATACGAAGTGCCTTATGACAGCCAAACTTCATTGCTTGATGCACTTGGCTATATTAAAGACGAATTAGAACCAGAACTTTCTTACCGCTGGTCTTGCCGTATGGCGATCTGTGGTTCATGTGGGATGATGGTAAACGGTAAACCAAAATTAGCGTGTAAAACATTCTTACGTGATTATAGCGGATATATGCGCATTGAGCCGCTTGCGAACTTCCCGATTGAGCGTGATTTAGTGGTCGATTTAAGTCACTTTATCGAAAGTTTGGAAAGCATTAAGCCTTATATTATCGACAACAAAGCTCCGGCCTTAGACGGCAATCCGCATCCGTCGGCAGAACTTGCGAAAAGCCGTACCAAACAAACGCCGGCACAGCTTGAGAAATATCGTACCTTTTCAATGTGTATCAACTGTGGTCTGTGCTATGCGGCCTGTCCGCAATTCGGCTTAAATCCGGAGTTCGTAGGTCCTGCAGCATTAACTCTCGCACATCGTTATAACCTTGATAACCGCGACAACGGTAAAGCCGAACGCATGAAGATTATCAACGGTAAAAACGGGGTATGGAGCTGTACTTTCGTCGGTTATTGTTCAGAAGTTTGTCCGAAACATGTGGATCCGGCTTCTGCAGTGAACCAAGGTAAAGTAGAGAGCTCAAAAGATTATGTTTTTGCAATGTTAAAACCGCAAAAGTAAGGAGAGTAAAATGACAGCAACAGCAAGCAAACGCAAAAAATATGTGCGTGAAGTTAAACCAACTTGGTGGAAAAAGTTAGATTTTTACAAACTTTATATTGCGCGTGAAGCAACATCTATTCCAACTCTTTGGTTCTGTTTAGTTCTACTTTACGGCGTTATCAGTTTAGGTAACGGTCCGGACGGATTCAGACACTTTATTCACTTTTTACAAAATCCGATTGTGGTTATTTTAAATATCGTCGCATTGGGTGCGGCAGTGTTACACACGGTGACTTACTATGTCATGACACCTAAAGTGTTAAACATTATTGTGAAGAGCGAACGTATCAATCCAAAAATTATTACTTTAGGATTATGGGCTATTACCGCATTCATTAGCCTTGTGATCTTAGTGCTAATGTATGTGTAATGGGAGAGGAAAATGAAAGAAGCACCAAAACGTTCTAATGAACCCGTTGTATGGTTACTATTCGGTACCGGCGCAACCGTTAGCGCAATTTTCTTCCCGGTTGTGATTTTAGTTATCGGTTTTTTACTGCCGTTTGGTTTAATTAACCATTTTAATATCACTGAATTAGTATTTTTCCTACATAGTTGGATTGGAAAATTATTCATCCTTGTATTGTTAATTTTTCCAATGTGGTGTGCTATGCACCGTATCCACCACGGATTACACGACTTTAAAATTCATATACCTGCAAGCGGTGTGATTTTCTATGGATTATCAACCCTTTACAGCGTATTAGTATTTTTTGCAGTAGTTAATCTGTAATACCACTTCTAAATCAACAGGCTATTCCTGTGAAGGAATAGCCTGTTTTTTTATGAACTTCTTTTTTTACTTTAGGTCTTAAGCAATGCTTATTTTCAATAACGATTATGTTATTGGGCATTTAAAATTCAATTAATTACAAGGATTCTTCAATGAAATCATTAAAATCATTAGTGGCATTAGCGATCGCAATGACAATATCAACAACGTCTTTTGCAGAAACGACAAATCCACTCACAACAGTAAAAGAGAGCGCACAAACTGCAGTTTCAACCGGTAAAACATCGGCTAAAGAGGCAGTTGCAAATCAAGTGACAGGTGTGAAAAAGGATGCTACGGCAAAAGTGACATCTGCAAAAGAAACGGTAACAACCAAGGCAACCACATCAAAAGAGTCAGTTACAAGTAAGGCAACCACAGCGAAAGAAAACGTTGCGACTAAAGCAACGGCAGCAAAAGAAGCAACCGGCAGCAAAGTGACAAATGCGAAAGAAACGGTAACCAACACTAAAGCTACGGCAAAGAAAGCGGCAAAGGTGAATGTGAATACTGCTGATGCGAAAACATTACAAAGTTTGAGCGGTATTGGTGAGTCAAAAGCACAAGCGATCATTGACTACCGTAATAAGCACGGCAAAATCAAAGATATTTCAGAGCTTTCAAAAGTGTCCGGAGTCGGCGAAGCAACTTTAGAGAAAATTAAATCGTCTATTAGCTTCTAAGATTAAACACGGCTAAAAATCTAACCGCCCCTTTATGCGGGGCGGGTTAGATAAGCCAAGTTTAGTTCAATCGTTTTAGCTGCTTTCTACTTCATTTGCTATTTTGCCACCAACTGGTAATAGTAATAACCACAATAAAAATGGCCAACCAAATTAAATGTAATTTTGCACTTTTGCGGTTGATTTCTTGATTCTGTAAACGGCGTTGTTCTAACTTCTGTTTATAGATCTCCAAATCCGCTTGTTTGAATGAAAAACCGCAATTCGGGCAATTTTCGGCACTTTCACTGATTCTTTTTCTGCATTCTGGGCAACGGTGTAGAGCCATTATTCTTCCTTTTTAACCTGTTTTACTAACCATGTTACAAATACTTGCGGATTTTCCCAATGAGTATTGTGTCCGGCATTACTGATTTGTTGATAAGGCAGATTATTTTCGCTCAGTAACTGACGGAATTTTTGATCGCGTTCTCCTACTACGAACGTAATATTTTTTGCCTGTTTGAGTGCATCGAGATAATTCGTTTGCTTTGCGAGACTGGTTGCTTCTAACATTTGGGCAATTTTATAACCATGATTATGTCGTCTTTTTTTGACTAAATCAGACCGCTTGTCAGCCGATAAATCAGCAAAAACGGCTTGTTGATACCACGCTTGTAATACCTCTTCAAGCGGTTCGGTACGAAAGCGATTTGCCCACATCACATCATTTTGCCAACGGGCTTGGCGTTCGTCATCACTGTTTAAGCCGATATTCGTACCTTCTAAAATCGTACCGCACAATTTAGGATTATGTGCATTTAGTGCATAATCCAATGCAATCCGTCCCCCAAGGGAATAGCCGACAAGCCAAAAAGGTTGATCCGAAAGTAAGTTTGTGAGCGTATTATGTAATTGCATACGAATTTCGGCAAAGTTGCGGCATTCAATATTTTGGCTTTTGCCGTGAAACGGTAGGTCGATAACAAGCGGTCGGATTTGCGGATTATTTTGCAAAAATGCCAAGACATCCGCCCAATCCTGTCGAGAACCCAGTAACCCGTGGAGAAACACCACGGGCTGACCTGTTTGAGCTAACCATTGATAAGCTAACATTAATCGATGGATGCGCGTGAAATTTGTTCGATCAAGCTCTTATACAACGCGCTGCCTTCTTGATCGTTCACTTTGATTTCAACAATGGTCACACCTTTACGGGCATAGGCTTGTTTCAGCTTGCTGCTGAGATCCGCCCAAGTATAAGGGCGCAGATATTCTAAGCCGAACATCGTTGCGATTTGTGAAAATTCAAGGTTGTGTGATAGACGATAGAATTTTTCTTTCGCCTGCGGTTCTACCGACAGCATATCAAAAATCGCCCCGCCGTTGTTATTGATCACAAATAAGATCGTAGGTTGCGTAATTTGGCGTAACAATGAGATGGAGTTGAGGTCGTGCAAGGTCGAAATATCTCCAATAATCCCCACTGTTGGTAAGCCGTTACCTTTGGCTATTCCTGCCATGGTCGCGATTAAACCAT
The DNA here is from genome assembly GCF_041814905.1 of Glaesserella sp. Lineage (NCBI taxonomy): Bacteria > Pseudomonadati > Pseudomonadota > Gammaproteobacteria > Pasteurellales > Pasteurellaceae > Glaesserella > Glaesserella sp. The sequence continues at coordinate 28,119 of NZ_JBGXYA010000048.1, forward strand.
CAATACCACTTGCTCCGCGATTCGTATAAATCGGATAACCTTCCGGCAATTTACATAATGCATCCACCAAGCGGACAAACAGGCTGTTACCTAAGAACAGATTACCGTTAGCGGGCAGGATCCGCTCGATATGGTGCGCCAGTGAGGCTTCATTTAAATTACCGCCAACCTGTTGTTCAATAAAAGTTGCACAGAACTGTGAAAGGGCAAGTGGTTCCAACAGCCACGGTTTTTGACGCAACGGCGGATGAACGCGGGTAAAGTGGTGCGCTTTGGCAATAAAACGGGTCTGTCTATGAGCATATTGATTGAGATAATCCTGCGAATTTTCGACTAACCAAAATTCCCCTTTGAAAGCGGAGAGGAATTGATTTACTCGTTTGCTGACAATTTGTGCACCGAATTGAATCACGATGTCTGCTTGTAATAAACGCTGTTCCACGGTTTTATTCGAGAGCCACACATCTGCATAAGGCAAGCTGGCTTCAATGCCGGATTGTACATCGCTGATCAAGCACCAGCCGAGCGTATCCGCCCATAATTTCAGCCCCATCCCTTGTTCTAACGGCAATTTACCGACAACGACGACACCGCGTTTGGTTCGCCAATAATCCCAATTTTCGTGCATCAACACATCTTGCTGGGTGGCTTGTTGGTCGATCCATTTATTTTTAGGTTGATTGAGCCAGCGCTGTAAGGGCGCTAACCACGGTGCGTTTGCGATAGCCTCTTCGTCTGCATCATACAGTGGTTCGGCAAACGGTGCATTAATATGTACGACACCGCCGTATTGTTGCTGTTTGGTACAAGCTTGTTCAAGAGTAGCAACTAACCAATTCGCATTAAAATCACTGTTGGGTTTTGGCAAATTCACCGTTGCAACAGGATAATCACCGAAAATATGTTGTTGTTGGATGGCTTGATTAGCTCCGCAACCGATGAGTTCCGGCGGTCGATCGGCAGACAGTACAATCAATTTATGGTGTGTCAACGACGCTTCAATCACTGCCGGGAATAAGTTTGCCACGGCTGTGCCTGAAGTAACGATAATTGCAACCGGTTCGGCGGTTGCCTTGGCTAAACCCAAGGCGAAAAAGCCTAAGCCACGCTCGTCAAAATGGCTGTGGCATTCAATATGATTTTGATTTTGAAGATGTAATGCCTCAAGCGTTAGCGGCGTAGAACGCGAACCCGGTGCAATACAGATGTTTTTAACACCATAACGCAACAGCGCGTTTAAAACGACACGTGACCAACAACGGTTAAATGTGCTTGTGTTCATAATAGTTTGTCTCTTTTTCTCTATAGAGTGTAAATATCTCGATTGTATCAAAATTTTGTAAAAAATTGAGGGAATTTAACCGCTTGTTCGCTATATTTATACAGAATGTCTGTTATCCAATAAGGAGTCATTATGATTGTTACCAGCTCAGCCATCAAAAATGGCGCGTTTGAAGATAAATATGGTAAACGTGGGACGCAATTTAGCCCGAACGGTATGCCGACTTACTCGATTCCCTTTGAAATTCAGAATGCCCCGAAAAATACAGTCTCTTTTGCCGTGGTGTTGGAGGATAAAGATGCCATCACTGCGAGCGGTTTTGTTTGGATCCACTGGCTAATCGCCGATTTGGAAAGAACCACAATTATTGAGAATGAAAGCCTGACCGCGACGGATTATGTACAAGGCGCAAACAGTTGGGCAAGCGTATTAGGTCAATTCGATATTACAGAAGCTTCAAATTATGGCGGCATGGCTCCGCCAAACTGTTTGCACCGTTACGAACTGATTGTCTATGCTTTAGATACCAAACTGAATTTAGCTCAAGGGTTCCGTTTTAACGATCTGCACTTTGCAATGCAAGGGCATATTTTGGCGCAAGCCAGTGTGATGGGAACTTACGACGTATAATCCGTTTTACAAAGCGGTCGGAATTTGCAAATTTTTTGCAAATTCCGACCGCTTGTTATCGGCTTATTTCATTTCTGCAAAGGCAAGATCCGCCATTTTGAGAGTGTGGGCAATATCTTCATCACTATGCGCTAGCGACATAAAGCCTGCTTCAAAAGCGGAAGGCGCAAGGTAAACACCTTTTTCCAGCATTTTGTGGAAGAAGGTGTTGAACGCTTTAACATCGCATTTCATTACATCCTGATAGCTTTCCACTTTATTTTGTTCGGTAAAGAATAAACCGAACATTCCCCCGACATATTGTACGGTAAACGGGATGCCGTGCTTATCAGCCAATGCTTTGAAGCCTTCCGCAAGAGTTTGGGTTTTTTCTGCGAGCAGTTGTTCATTACCGCATTTTGCCAATTCGGTTAAGCATGCCAAACCGGCTGACATCGCAATCGGGTTGCCCGAAAGTGTACCCGCCTGATAAACAGGACCTGTCGGTGCAATATATTGCATAATTTCTTTTTTACCGCCGAACGCACCTACCGGCATACCACCGCCGATAATTTTGCCCAAGGTTGTTAAGTCAGGCGTTACGCCATAATAACTTTGCGCCCCGCCCAAAGCGACGCGAAAGCCGGTCATCACTTCATCAATAATAAATACCGCGCCATATTGAGTACAAAGTTCGCGTAGACCTTGCAAGAAGCCGTCTTTGGGTGGAATGCAATTCATATTGCCTGCTACTGGTTCAATGATTAAACAGGCGATGTCATTCGGGTATTGTTCAAATACTTGTTTTACCGAATCAAGGTTATTATATTCGCAAGTGAGCGTGTGCTTGGCAAAATCTTCGGGAACTCCGGGAGAGCTTGGTTGCCCTAATGTAAGTGCACCGGAGCCGGCTTTGACCAATAAAGAATCGGAATGACCGTGATAGCAGCCTTCGAATTTAATGATTTTATCGCGTTGGGTATAACCACGCGCCAAGCGGATCGCCGACATGGTGGCTTCCGTACCGGAGCTGACCATCCGTACCATCTCAATTGAGGGAACCAGCTGACAAACTAATTCGGCCAGTTTGATTTCAATCGCAGTCGGCGCACCGAAACTTAACCCGTTTGGTACGGCTTTTAATACCGCATCAATAATAGCCGGATGATTATGACCTAACACCATCGGTCCCCAAGAACCGACGTAATCAATATAACGTTTATCTTCGCTGTCCGTGATGTACGCGCCGAGTGCTTTTTCGATAAAAACAGGTGTTCCTCCCACGCCTTTAAATGCGCGAACCGGGGAGTTTACACCGCCGGGGATAACTTTTTGGGCTTGTTCAAACAGAGATTGTGATGTGGTCATTATGATTCCTTATAATTTGAATTTATTCTGAATGCTATGTTGAATGTTACTATAGCATTCCTTACTTTTATTTGGCTATTTTAATGTAAAAAGTCGGCTTTTTCGGCGCTTTTTGGTAAAAAAAATTGAGAGTTTTGGCGGTTATGTTATTCTGCCACACTCTTTGTGTTAGTAACTTTTTAAGAGATTAACCCGATATATGTGGCTTACGTTTATTGCTGTTTTTTTTGTGTCTTTTGCGACACTCATTATTATGCGACCGGTGGCTGAGTGGATCGGTTTGGTGGATAAACCCAATTTCCGTAAACGTCACCAAGGTGTTATTCCGCTTATCGGAGGAATTGCACTGTTTTTGGGTAATTTGGCGTTTTATCTGTTGGAATGGCAGCAGATGCGTTTGCCGGAGCTTTATTTAGGTGCCTTAACAATTCTGCTGGTCATCGGTGTATTGGACGACCGTTTTGATATCAGCCCGTTTTTACGTGCCGGTATTCAGGCTTGCCTTGCCGGAGCAATGATTTATAGCGGGCTGTCAATTGAGAATTTAGGGCAATTGATTGCCCCCTTCAGTTTAGAAATCGGGGCGTTAGGTATTGTATTAACGATATTTATAACCATTGGTGTTATTAATGCATTTAATATGATTGACGGAATTGACGGATTATTGGCGGGCTTATCCAGCGTGAGTTTTGCTGGACTAGGTGCGTTGATGTGGCTCGACGAACAGTATCAACTTGCTTATTGGTGCTTTGGTATTATCTTGATTTTGATTCCGTATGCGCTGTTTAATCTCAGTGTATTTGGGGCAAAGTGGAAAGTCTTTATGGGGGATTCCGGCAGTACTTTAATCGGTTTTACTATTATCTGGATTTTACTGCTAAGCACACAAGGTCAGGGGCATCCGATTAGTCCGATTACCGGCTTATGGCTAATTGCTGTACCGTTGATTGATATGGTTGCGGTATTTTTCCGTCGATTGAAAAAAGGGAAAAGCCCGTTCAGACCGGATCGTTTACACGTACATCATTTAATGATGAGGGCCGGGCTTACTTCACGTCAGGCGCTTGCCGTTATTACGCTGGGTGCCGGCTTGTGTACCGCTTTCGGGGTATTGGGTGAAGTTTATTACTGGAACCAATGGGTGATGTTTTTATCTTTTATTGCGCTATTCTTTTTGTACTCTTATTCCATTGTACATTCATGGCGTATTACCCGTTGGGTTAGAAGACACCGTCGTCGTAGCAGAAAACAGCAATCGGCTTAATCGCCGCGACAATAGCTACGTTTAGATGAAAAACAATTTACTTATAATTAGAACAAGCAAAAATGGAGAGGAGAAATGCACAAAATTTTTCTCAGTTTATTTTTTTATGTGATCTTTATTTTTTCAGGCGCTACCGCCGGTTGGCTTGCAGCGGAAGAATTTCAAACACCGGAATGGAAATCGACAGCACAGTTTGAAGCGCCTAAGGTGGTCGATTTAGGGAATTATTACGCGCTGTACAGCACCTATCAGCTAGTTAAAGGCGGATCTTCGCAAAATAGTTATTTAGATGAAGAAGTGACCCAGAATAGTTTTATTGAATTTAAACGGAACCTGACTTCACCGGATGTTTTACAACATTTTTTGGTTCAAAATGAGTGGGTTAAGCGTATTGCCGCCGAACAGAAACAGCCTGTCGCATTGGTTGCACAAGGGCTGTTAGCTCGATTTCAATATGATGAAAATCGTAACAGTTTCAGTCTGACATTAACCAGCCCTGAAGAGTCCGCCCGATTATTAAGTGAATTCATTCAATTTGTCACTTTACAAACCAGAGCCATTTTGAATGATGAATTAGTCGCAAAATGGAAAATCTTATTTCAGCAGGTTAAACAATCCGCAGAAAGCAATTTGGGTGCTATTCAACAAGGCGGGCAGATTGCACAGCAAGACTGGAATGGTAAGCTCAATATGATGCGTTCGGTTCAGCCGTTGGATAATCAATTAAAGCCGTTTCGTTTTATTAAGTCGCCCAAAGTACCGCAAAAAGCAGAAGCACCGGAAGATCAATCGCTTTGGGCAGTCATTGGCGGCGCTATCGGGTTATTACTGGCGTTCTTTATTTGGTTTTTATCTGCGGTAACTCGCGGTGATTTTAAAAAGAGTGATGGATAAACATCGAATTCTGATCGTTTTTGGAACGCGCCCTGAAGCTATAAAAATGGCACCTCTTGCAACAAAATTGAGGCAAAACGGTGCCTTTGATGTAAAAATTTGCGTCACCGGTCAGCATCGACGTATGTTGGATCAAGTGTTGCAAGCTTTGAATATTGAACCTGATTTTGATTTGAACATTATGAAATCAGGGCAAGATCTTTCTGATATTACGTCACATATTTTACAAGCGCTGAAACCGATTTTTGCAACATATAAACCGAATGTTGTATTAGTCCACGGTGATACCTCAACAGCCTTTTCTACCGCGTTAGCTGCCTATTATCATCAAATTCCGGTCGGTCATGTTGAAGCGGGGCTTCGTACCGGTAATCTGTACGCTCCTTATCCTGAAGAAGCAAATCGCAGCTTAATGGCAGTGTTGGCTCAATATCACTTTGCACCGACAGAAAACAGCAAACAAAATTTATTGCGGGAAGGTAAAACAGCCGAACATATTTGGGTTACGGGTAATACGGTGATTGATGCACTTTTTGACGGTTTGCAAAATATTCGCCAAAACCGACCGCTTGCAGCAGCGCTTGCCACTTGTTTTTCGTTTTTGGATGCCGATAAAAAGATGATTTTGGTTACAGGTCATCGTCGAGAAAGTTTTGGACTCGGGTTTGAAAGAATCTGCCAAGCGTTAGTTGATATTGCTTCAACACATCCTAATATCCAAATCGTCTATCCGGTACATTTAAATCCACAGGTGGCGGAACCTGTTCATCGATTATTGTCGGGGATCGACAATATTTTACTACCGCCGCAAGATTACTTGCCGTTTATTTATTTAATGGAACGCTGTTATTTAGTGCTTACCGATTCAGGCGGAGTTCAAGAAGAAGCGCCGGCGTTAGGTAAACCGGTACTATTGATGCGGGAAGTCAGCGAACGCCCGGAGGCGATTGAAGCAGGAACGGTTAAATTAGTCGGTACCGATCCACAACGAATTGTGACAGAAACGGAATTATTATTAGCAGATCCCCAAATTTATCAAAGGATGAGTCAGGCAAAAAATCCTTATGGCGACGGTAAATCTTGCGAACGGATCTGTGCGATAATTAAAACTTTACTCACGGAAGGTGAATATGAGTGAAGTTAATACCATTGCTGTGATCGGTTTGGGGTATCGACGGCGGTAGCGTTTGCCACAGCGGGTAAACGCGTATTGGGTGTCGATATTAACCCTTCCGTGGTTGAATCTGTCAATCAAGGGCAAGTCCATATAATTGAACCGGGCTTGAATGACGCGGTCGAACAGGTTGTCAAACAAGGGAAATTATCTGCTTCGACAACGGTGTCAGCCGCTGATGCCTTTGTGATTGCCGTGCCGACGCCGCTAACCGCCGAACATCTGCTCGACTTAACTTTTGTTAAAGCTGCGGTGAAAGCAATTGCGCCGTTTTTGCAGAAAGGAAATTTAGTGGTATTGGAATCAACCTCACCGGTCGGTACCACAGAACAGGTTGCCGAGTGGTTACAGCAACTACGACAAGATCTTATTTTGCCGATAAAAAATGCCCAAAATGCCGATATTTATATCGCATATTGCCCCGAACGGGTATTGCCGGGGAAAATAATGACGGAAATGTTTGAAAATGATCGTGTTATCGGCGGTCTTTCAGAAAAAAGTACTCAACAAGCGGTCGATTTATATCAAATTTTTGTAAAAGGAAAATGTATTAAAACAGATACGCGAACCGCAGAAATGTGTAAACTGACAGAAAATAGTTTTCGAGATGTAAATATTGCTTTTGCGAATGAACTTTCTGTTATTTGTGATGAATTAAATATCAATGTTTGGGAACTTATTTCATTGGCAAATTGTCATCCTCGGGTAAATATTTTACAACCCGGCGTGGGTGTCGGCGGACATTGTATTGCGGTTGATCCTTGGTTCATTATTGCGAAGTCGCCCAAATCGGCGAATTTAATTCGTACGGCAAGAGAAGTAAACGATGCCAAACCGTATTGGGTGGTTGATAAAGTGAAATTGGCTGTCGCAAATTATGCAATGGAATACGATATCAAGGTCGGTGACGTCAATATTGCTTGTTTCGGGCTTACATTTAAAGCGGATTCAGATGATCTGCGAGGAAGCCCGGCAGTAAAGATTATTCGAGAATTAGCAACATGGCATAAAGGCAATATATTTATCGTAGAGCCGAATATTCAGTCGTTACCGGATAAATTTACAAAAAATATTTCATTGGTCGGTTTTGATTATGCGTTAAAACAAGCTAATATTATAGTGCTTCTTGTGGATCACAAGGTTTTTAAAGGAATAAATTTAAGGAGTATTTCATCACAATGGATAGTGGATACAAATGGTATTTGGATAAATAGTTGAGGAAAAATATGAAGGCACATTATTGGATGCTTTGCTGCGGCTTATTAAGTTGCGCATTGGGTCATGCCGTGCAGTCTAATGAACAATATCATCGGGAATTTCAGTGGGCATCAAAAGCAGAATGTAAAACTGCAAATGCAGCGTTTGAACCTAATATAGCAAGTCCTGAGTATCTCGCATTACCGGTTTCTAAAGTCAAAGCCGTAATGGGAATGCCGAGTGGGAAAAAAGTTCGCGTGGAAGGTGATTTCGTCCCTCAAAAAGAGGGACGCGGAGAATTAAGTGATTCAAGCGGTCAGATCGGGCTTAAATTTCGCAAAGAATTTGGTTGCAATAAAAATAGTGTGGGTGCGCCGAATGAAAATAAAGGCAAAACAGAATATTTCGGTACCGTTCGTCATGAGCGGGGTAGACCAAGTTATATTGAGCTTGATCACATTCAATATGAATATCCTTTTGAAAATTTCTTGAATACCTCTTCACTTGCCGTTGCGCAATATGAGAATGGTTATGTTTCCTTTGACGAATTGCGACGTCTTGCCGAGGACGGCTTTGAACCGGCACAAACGCGTTTAGCGATGGTTTATATTATCGGTCGTTATGAAAGTATTAATAAAGAAGTCGTATCGTTTGATAAACCGGATTTAAATAAGGCGGTCGGATTACTACAAAAAGCGGCTGTCCAGCATGCGCCGGCGAGAAAAATCTTAGCATGGGCTTATGACGGCGGTTACGGCGGTTTAGCGAAAGACAGAAAAAAAGCGTTAGAGTTATATCACCAAGACGATGATGTAGATTGGTCTACGTTTTACAACAAGGAAGCGCAAGCGAAAAGTTTATGGTTTGAGAAGAAAGATCTTAAACGTGCATTAGCGATGTATTTAGAGCTGAACAAACAGAAAGTTGATGCCGGTTTGGTCGAAATCAGTGAGATTTATTTTCAATTAAAAAATTATGAGCGAGCTAAATTTTATTTGGACAGAGCGCTTTCCGAAGGCCGGGAATCTTATGTGTTAGGTGTGATGTATTTGGAGGGTTTGGGTGTTCGTCAGGACATTAACCGAGGATTGCAACTGTTAAATAATAATTTGAGCCCGCCAGCAAATTTGTATCTCGCAGACATTTATAGTAAAGGTAAATGGGTTAATAAAGATATTCAAAAAGCCAAATCCTATTACTGGGAAGTTATTCAGCAAACGGAACGTTTGGCGGACTCTTATGCGGAAGATAAATTGTGGCATGAGCAAGCCATGGAAAGATTGAAACTATTAGAATGAAAATAGTGATAACCAAAAATCAATGGGAATCCGATTTTTTTGATCGTACAATCGGGCAATTGGATTTTGTCGAATCAAACCAGCTATCAGATTTAGGCGCGTTAATCGCGCCTTTTGATTTAGTGCAAGCCAAAGTGCCGGCAACCGCTTTAGCACAACGGGATTATTTGCAGCAACATGGTTTTCACTGTGTTGACGTAGAAGTGCGGTTTCAGCTGAATTTTGCAAAATATTTGCAAAATCCGACCGCTTGTTGTGTGGCAAATGTGTCGGATATTCCTCAATTAGAAGCATTGTTTGGTCATGCTTTTCCTCATAGCCGTTTTCGTTCACCTTGGTTTTCTTCGTTAGATAATCAACGTTTTTACCAAACTTGGATTCGCAATGCCGTACTAGGGCAATTTGATGATATCTGTTTTGTATGGAAAGATACACAAGGTTCTATTCAAGGTGGCATATCGGTGCGTTTAAATGACGATTCGGCGAATATCGGTCTGCTTACAGTTTCCCCCGAATATCAACGGCAAGGCGTAGCGAAGCAGCTTATCCAAGCAGCAATTTATTGGACTGCACAACAAAAAATGACTCGATTTGATGTTGTGACTCAATTAAGCAATCTTTCAGCTATTCGATTATATCAATCGTTAGATATGAAAATGGTCAGCGCAAGTTATTGGTTTTACTATCTTAATCGTTCAAATTCATGATAGGAGCAAGCATGATTCCGTTTAATCGCCCTCCGGTCACCGGTTTAGAGTTAGCCAATATTCAACAAGCCATGGCAAGTGGTAAACTTTCCGGTGACGGCGTATTTTGTCGACAATGTGAACAATGGATGACTCAGCAATTGGGTTCCCTTAAAGTGTTGCTTACCCCATCTTGTACCGCTTCGTTAGAAATGGCCGCGATTTTGTTGGATATTCAAGCCGGTGACGAAATCATTATGCCAAGCTATACCTTTGTTTCGACCGCAAATGCTTTTGTTTTACGTGGCGCAAGAATTGTATTTGTGGATATTCGCCCGGATACGATGAACATGGATGAACGCAAAATTGAAGCGGCGATTACCCCGAAAACCAAAGTGATTGTTCCGGTACATTATGGTGGCGTTGCCTGTGAAATGGATACCATTATGAGTTTGGCAGAAAAGTATAAACTTTGGGTAGTAGAAGATGCCGCTCAAGGCGTTTCTGCGTTTTATAAAGGTAAGGCATTGGGAACTATCGGGCATATCGGCTGCTATAGTTTTCATGAAACTAAAAATTATACCGCCGGCGGAGAGGGTGGAGCAATTTTGATTAATACACCCGAATTATTGGCGCGGGCGGAAATTATTCGTGAAAAGGGAACGGATCGTCGCCGTTTTTTTCGCGGGCAAGTGGATAAATATACTTGGCAGGATATTGGCTCGAGTTTTTTAATGTCGGAACTACAGGCAGCTTACCTTTATGCACAACTGGAATCTGCCGAACAAATTAATCAAACCCGCCTTGCTCTTTGGCGGCGTTATTATCAAGCATTTGGAACGCTGGCGAAAACCGGAAAAATTGCATTACCGACAATTGCTTTCGGAGCTACGCATAATGCACATCTGTTTTATTTAAAATGCAAAGATAGGGTAGAGCGGGCCGATTTTATCGACTATATGAAAGCCCGTAATATATTGGTCGTGTTTCATTATGTGCCGCTACATTCTAGTCCGGCAGGTCAGCGTTGGGGACGGTTTTGTGGTGAAGATAGATGGACAACCGCAGAAAGTGAGAAGTTAGTTCGTCTGCCGCTATTTTTTAATTTATCCGAGTATGAAGCAGATAACATCATCCAAACGGTTTTGGCTTTCTTTGAAAACAGATAGCGGATTGAACGATGCAAAAAATTTTCCACATTTTAGGTGCCAATATTCCACATCATAATCGGCAGGTATTGGCGTTTTTCCAACAAGAACTATTGTCTTGCTTGCCTCATCAAGAACATCATTTTTTAGTGGTGGGAGATGAAACACTGGAAAATGAATTTTCGAAATTATCTTTACAACGGTTTTCATCAAAAAACGCCATTGTTAGTACGGCAACTGCGCTGGCAAAAAAAGAATCCAACGCCTATTTTATTTTTCACGGTCAATTTAATATCGGACTTTGGTTTGCCATACTATTTAATAGGTTACCTACAAAATATTGTGTTTGGCATATTTGGGGCGCCGATTTGTACCGAGATTCAAACCGTCTGCTATTTAAATTGTTTTATCCGATTCGCCGTTTAGCGCAACAAAAAATTGCCCGAATATGGGCTACGCGCGGGGATTTACATTATGCCCACCAACATTTAGTCCGTGAAACTGCAGAGGATCGCATTCTCTATTTTCCGACTAAAATGGCGGATATCTCTACAAAATCAGCTGTTCAGCCTATTGGAAAAAGTACGCCTTTCACGATTTTACTCGGTAATTCAGGTGATGTTTCAAATCGTCATATTCAGGCGTTAACTCAAATCAAACGGCAGTTGGGAAATCATGTCCATATCATCATTCCGATGGGCTATCCGGCGAATAACCAACCTTATATTGACAAGGTGAAAGCGCATGCGCATTCACTGTTTTCAGTCGAGCGGATCGAATTATGGGAAGAAAACATCGACTTTGAGCAATACAGTCTATTATTGAAACGTTGTGATCTTGGTTATTTTATGTTTAGGCGTCAGCAAGGTATTGGGACTATCTGTTTGCTGACTCAGTTGAATATTCCGGTCGTGTTGCATCGCGACAATCCGTTTAGTTTGGATATGCAAGCTGAAAATATTCCGTTTTTATGGCAGGACGAACTGCGTCCCGAAAATATTGCTCACGTGCAACGGGCGATACAACACATTGATAAACACACAATTGCTTTTTTTCCTCCCAATTATCGTACCCAATGGTTAGCGGCTTTAAGTCAATTGAGTAAAACAAATTCAAATTGATTTGTTTAAAGAGGCGTTATGCTAGAATATCAAGGTTTCAACATTTTCATTTTTTTCATAAGGATTTTCTATGAAGTACGTTTTTAAGTTCATTAGTTCAGCATTTTTGGCTCTGTTTTTAGTCGGTTGTGCGACACAAACTACAATGGATCCGGCGGTGGGTAAAGCCGATTACCACAAACTCATTACATGGCTGAATTCGACCGAACAATTTATCAGCGATAAGGAGTTAGAAAAAGCGCTTTCCGGTTCGGCACAAAGTGAAGAGGAAGAAGTGAAAATGTTAGCGAATGCGTTGAATCAAAAATATAATCAAATCCTTCGTGGAACAAAGGAATTAGATCTTCGCCATGTTGAAGTGCGTAAACTCCGTGATCTCTGCGTTGAAACATTTGAGTTAATGCGACCGGCAATGTTGTCGATATATGTTCCAACCCGAGAAAATATTGAGCAGGCGGAAAAAGCAGAACCGAAACTGTTGGCGCTTGAAGAGCAAATCGACGAGCTCGGCGAAAAATTAGATAAACAATTCGGTTCGGAATAACGTTATTTTGATACGAAAACAGTCAAGCGATTAAATCTCTAGGGTTTAATCGCTTTGTTTTTTGAGATTGTAAACGTTTACAAGCGGTCGGATTTCGCCATAGAATTGCAAAATCTGTCGGTAACGGTTAGGTAGTGATGACATATTTTTTATTAAGCGGATTTTATCTGTTTGCCCTATTTCTCTTATGGCGTTTCATGTTTCGTGATTACACGCGGCAGGGATTTTCTTTTCATTTATTATTCAGCTTCATTTACGGTGTCATTTTTTTCGGTGGGTTTCCGTTATCAATGATAATGGTGTTCGGCTTTGAGCATCAGTTACAAGCAACCCATATTTTATTTACGGTATTTGCGAGCGTTTTGATCGGCTATCTGATTTATTATGGATTTTACGCTTATTTCCCTCTTCCTATTGGTAAACAAACGACGAGTCAACTTCCGTCACAATTTGCAAAATTTGACGCGAAACTGACCGCTTGTTTGTTACTGTTTATCACCATTGTAACAATGGGGCTGTTCGTTTATTTAAATCAAGGCTTTTTACTGTTTAAACTGGAAAAGTATCACCAAGTTTTTTCCTCATCTGTAGAAGGTGTGGCGCTAAAACGCTTTTTCTACTTTTTTATTCCGGCGTTATTGATTTTGTATTTTCTTAACCAAAGTCGTAAAATATGGTGGGCTTTTTTGATTGTCGGGCTGAGTTTGGGGATGTTAAGCTACCTTGCCGTAGGCGGAACGCGAGGTAATATGGCGTTTGCTTTTGCGCTCTTTTTATTGATTGGACTAGATCAGGGTTATTTAACGATAAAACAACTTCTTTTTGCCGGTATTGCTGCTGTGGTGGTCATGTTCTTTTTGGCGTTAGCTCGTTATAAATTGACTGTCTCGGGAACTGAGGCGATATTGACTTTTCTCTATTTAAGCCGTGATACCTTTTCGCCTTGGGAAAATTTCGCCCAAATTCTAGCCAGTCCAATTGAATATCAAGGCCTAATGCCGATTGTGCGCGACTTTTATGTGTTTATCCCTAGTTCAATTTGGGCAGAACGCCCGGATATTACGTGGAATACAGCAAACTATTTTACCAAAGAAGTTTTAAATAATTATTCGGGATTAGCGATGTCGCCGACATTACTGGGTTCCTTCTATATTATGGGCGGATTTCCTATGATGGCTATCGGCATGGCAGCTATTGGTGTTATGCTCAAGTTATTCGACACTCTATTTGCTTTCGCCAAAGCCAGTGCGGATATCGGTAGATCCGCTCTTATCAAAGCCTATTGTTGGGGAAATATTTTTAATTTAGTCGTATTAGTGAGGGAAGGCAGTGATGGATTTTTTTCCCGATTTGTCTTTTTTAGCATGGTTTTTTTAGCTTGTTGCATACTGGCTCGAATGAGCCGTTATTTTTATCAACAAAAGGGAACAATATGACTAATTATGCGGTTATCCGAGGTATCGATATCTTAGTGATGCCGAATCAAGCGGAATTCATTAATTTCTTATTGGATGCACATTCGCTAAAAAAAGGAAAGTTGATTGCGATTAATGCTGAAAAAGTGATCCTCTGTGAAGAAGATAGTGAAATGGCTCAATTATTAGCGCAATCAGAATACAAATATGCAGATGGAATTAGCGTTGTTCTTTCGATTAAGAAAAAATACCCGCAATATCAATATATCGAACGAATTGCCGGTGCCGATCTATGGGAAGGCTTAATGCAACGAGCCGGAGAATTGCAAATTCCGGTTTTTTTAGTCGGCAGTAAAGTAGAAACATTAAAAGAAACAGAAGAAAAATTGAAAAAGCAGTGGCAAGTTAATATTGTCGGCACTCATGACGGTTATTTTAGCTCAGAACAAGAAAGTGCTCTTATTCAGCAAATAACACAGAGCCAGGCAAAATTAGTCACGGTGGCAATGGGTTCTCCAAAACAGGAAAAGTTTATCCAAAAGGCACAAAAACAATATCCGGATGCGCTTTATATGGGAGTTGGGGGGACTTATGATGTTTTTGTTGGTAGAGTAAAGCGCGCTCCAAAAATATGGCGAAATTTCGGGTTAGAATGGCTATATCGCCTTATTAGTCAACCGACTCGTTGGAAAAGGCAATTAAGATTAATCAAATATGCTTATTATTATGTGACAAAACAGCTATAAATTGGTCGTTTTTGATAATTAGTAAACGTTTTGAATAAATTAAAGGCAGCTAAAAACTTTTTTTCAAAAAGTGCTAGACAAGGAAGGTTGAAATCTCTAATATACGCCTCCGCAACGACGCACTGCAAATCAAAACGCGTTCGTAGCTCAGTTGGATAGAGCGTTGGCCTCCGGAGCCAAAGGTCGCAGGTTCAAATCCTGTCGAGCGCGCCAGAGGTAATGCAATATCATCGACACAATGGTGGCTATAGCTCAGTTGGTAGAGCCCTGGATTGTGATTCCAGTTGTCGTGGGTTCGAATCCCATTAGCCACCCCATTTAATATATGCAATAGCATATCAGACGGCGAGTAGCGCAGCTTGGTAGCGCAACTGGTTTGGGACCAGTGGGTCGTAGGTTCAAATCCTATCTCGCCGACCACTTTATTTTGTTCTTTAACAATTTATCAGACAATCTGTGTGGGCACTTGTTGATTGACTTTGTTTAAAAATATTTTTTAATTTTGAAGTCTTAATAGGTGCTTAAACTAGAAATTCATTTTTACTTAAAAGTAATATGTAAACTTTAGCTAAGCAGTTTATTGAGCGATTAAACTTTTTGAATTGAAGAGTTTGATCATGGCTCAGATTGAACGCTGGCGGCAGGCTTAACACATGCAAGTCGAACGGTAGCGGGGAGGAAGCTTGCTTTCTCTGCCGACGAGTGGCGGACG